>JBDSKP010000343.1:0-5626 GCA_039916925.1 Duganella sp. | reverse complement strand
GGCGCACGCTGGCCGAAACCGGCGCGCCCGCCGGGCGGCTGATACTGGAGGTGACCGAAGGGCTGCTGATCGAGAAGCTGGACGACACCATCGAGCGCATGCGGCAGCTGGCGGCGCTGGGGCTGCGCTTTTCGATCGATGATTTCGGCACCGGCTATTCGAGTCTGGCGTACCTGAAGAAGATGCCGCTGTATGAGCTCAAGATAGACCGCGGCTTCATCGTCGACGCGCCGGACGACACCAGCAGCGCGGCGCTGGTGCAATCGATCCTGGCGATGGCGGGGCATCTGGGCCTGCACGTGGTGGCCGAAGGCGTGGAAACGCGGGCGCAGGCCGATTTCCTGATCGGCCACGGTTGCCAGTGCCTGCAAGGCTATCTGTACGCGCGGCCGATGCCGCTGGCGGCGATGATCGATCAGTTGACGAAAAGCCCGGCCACGGCGGCCGGATGAACCCGGAATCACGTAGGGCGGATTAGGCGGAACGCCGTAATCCGCCATGCATGAGCCGCCGACGGCGCAGGCATGGCGGATTACGCTACGCTAATCCGCCCCACGTAATTCATACGAACGCTATCGCAGCACGCTCACCCGCTTACCGCTGACGCTGCGCTGCGCCGGATTACCGTAGACGGTGACGCGCCCGGAGCCATTCGCGTCGGCCACCAGCGACTGGCTGACGGCGGCCGAAATGCTACCCGAACCATTCGCGCTCAACTCCGCGCTCTGGCCCGTCAAGCCGGCCAAATCGGCGCTGCCGGAACCATACACGCGCACCACCATGTTGCGCACGCTGCCGCTGGCGTTGACGCCGCCCGACCCGTGCAAATCCAGGACCAGCGACTCGCCCTGCAGGCGGCCCAGGTTGAGCCGCCCGGAGCCGTTCAAACTGGCCAGCGCGGAGTCGCTTTGCAGCCCGGTCGCGTCGATGCCGCCGGAGCCGTTCAAGCGCACCTCCAGCCGGCCGACATCGCCGGCCAGCCGCACCGAGCGCGAACCGTTCTGGCTCAGGTTCAGCGGCCCGCCATTGAGGCCGGCGACCGACAGCCGTCCGGAGCCGTTCGAATGGATCTGGCGCAGCCGGGGCGTGGTGTAGACCACCCGCAGCGGCGCGGACGAACGCACGTTGCCGTCGACCCAGACGCGCAGAGTGCCGCCACCGGCGTCGGTGCGCACCAGCGGCAGCAGGTTGCTGTCGCCTTCGACCCGCAGCGAGGCCGCCTCGCCGACGCGCACCTCGACCTCCAGCGCGCCGTTGATATCGAGGCCGTCGACATTGGCGGCGACGACGGCGTCGCGCCGTTCGACGGCGCCCTGGCCGTTGCCCTCGACCGCGCTGCCGCCGAAGGTCGATTTGTACTGCATGTTGCCGTCCTCCGGGATGACGATGACGGCGCAACCGGCCATGCTGGCGATGGCGGCGCAAGCGGCGATGGTGGCGAAGGCGATGGCGGAGCGGCGCATGATCGGATATCCGTGAAGTTATAGTGTTATCACTATAGCCAGCCGCCCGCGGCCACGCCCGCGCCATGCGACAAAACGCCGAAAACGGGGAATGAAGCGTAAATCCGGCGGCCGGCGCGGGAGCCCGGGAACGCCAACGGTGCTAACATTGCGGCCATGGACACGACACCCCCCTCCCCTGCCGCCGACAGCCTGCTCCTGCTGCGCGGCCTGACCCGCGCGTTCGCCCGGGAGCGCGACTGGGAGCAGTTCCACACCCCCAAAAACCTGGCCATGGCGCTGTCGGTGGAGGTGGCGGAACTGGCCGAGCATTTCCAGTGGCTGCAAACCGGCGCCGACTCCGAACTCGATGACGCCAAGCGCGCCGGCATCCGTCACGAGCTGGCCGACGTGCTGCTATACCTGGTCCAGCTGGCGGACAAGAGCGGCGTCGACCTGCGCGCCGCCGCGCTGGAGAAAATAGCGCTCAACGCGGCCAAGTACCCGGCCGACCGGGTGCGCGGCGACGCCCGCAAATCCACCGAATACTAATCAATGGCGGACTGGCCGATGCCGAGCGCCTTGCGGATCTGCGCCGCGACGACGGGCCACGATGGCGACGTCGCCGCCACCTCGTCGTAATGGCTCGCCGCCGGCAGCGTGATCACCTCGGCCGCGTCACCGGCGGCGATGGCGCGGCGCGCGTAATCGTGCCCGGCGCGCGGCGGCGAGACCGTGTCGAACTCGCCGTGGATCAGCACCGTGCGCACGCCGGCCGGCAGCATCTCGGCCGGCGAGGTGTCGGCGAAGACGTCCGGCCGCGCGGCGCTCGGGATGCCGGCCAGCTGCGCGGTGGCGCGTTCGCAGCTGGTCTGGATCAACGCCGCCTCGTTGCGCAGGTCGGCCAGGCCTCCGAGGCTGATCACGGTGGGCACCGGCAGTGGGTCGGCCACGTACAGGGGGCTGGTGCGCGGCAGGCGCGCGCGCGAGCCGGCCCATTGCGCCAGATGGCCGCCGGCCGAGTGCCCGACCAGCACGATGCGCGCCAGGTCGAGCCGGTGCGGCGCGGCCAGCGCACGCAGGCGGTCGATCGCGGCGGCGACGTCGTGGTACATGCCGGGATAGCCACCGCCATCCTCATCGACGCGGCGGTATTCGATGTTCCACACCGCCACGCCCTGGCGCAGCAGGTCGCCGGCCATGCTGCGCATCTGCGTGATGCCGCCGAACTGGCTGGTCCAGCAGCCGCCGTGGATGATGACGGCAACCGGGAACGGGCCGTCGCCGCCAGGCGCGAACAGCTCGGCGAACTGGGACGGGGCGGCGCCGTAGGCCTCGCGCAGGCTTGGCGCCGGGCCGTCGAGGTCCAGGTCGTCCTGTAGCGTCATCGGCGCGGCCGCGCCGGCGGCGGCCAGCGTGGTACTGCCCATTGTTTTCAACATGCGTCGCTCCATGGTGGGAAGCCGCCATGCTACACCAAAAAAAAAACCACCCCGGAGGGTAATGCCGCTAAGTTAAGGCGCTTTCGTAGGGCGGATTAGGCGGAACGCCGTAATCCGCCATGAGCCGTCGACGGCGCTTGGCGGATTACGCTGCGCTAATCCGCCCTACGTGGTTCCGATGTCCGCTTAACTCAACGGCATTACCCCGGAGGGCGGTCGTGGCGGAACGCTACACCGCTAACTTACCATTTGTAGTTGGCCCGCACGTAGTAGTAGCCACCGTTGATGCCGAACGGCGAGAACGACGGCAGCACCGTCACCGCCGCATTGTCCAGCGCGGCGCGCTGGTCGGCCAGCAGCGCCGGATTGATGCCGTTCGGGTAGGTGTTGAACAGGTTGTTGGCACCCACCGCCAGCGACCACGCCGGATTGACCTTGTAGCCGACTTCCAGATCGGTGATCGCCTTGGCCTTGATCTCGTTCTTGTGATAGACCGAGCCGTCCTCGCTGCCGTAGTCGTTCGACTTGCCGTAGATCGCCTCGCGCAGGTTGATGGTCCAGTCGCCGATCTTCCACAGCGCGCCCAGGTTCACGCGCAGTTTCGGCGAAGCCGTCTCCAGGTTCGAGATCGCGGTCTTGTCGAGCAGCGTTTGCGGCAGCAGCTGCGACGGCGCCTGATTGATCTTGGTGACTTCGACCTTGTTGTAGTTGGCCGCGATCGACCAGTCCACGCGGCCGTAGGCGCCGTAGCTCTCGTTCAGCGTGGTGACGAACTCCAGGCCCCGGCTGCGGGTGTTGACCGCGTTCGAGAAGATGTTGATGCCGGTCTGGCTGACGGTGCTGTCGAGCACGTTGCCGTTGGCCAGGATCGCCGCCGTCACGGCCGGCGAGTTGATCGCGCCGCCCGAGCCGTACAAGGAGCCGGAACCGACGATGCGGTCGCGGATCTTGATCTGATAGACGTCGAACGTGATATTGAGGTTGCTGGCCGGGTTGAGCACCATGCCCAGACTGAGGTTGGTGGACGCCTCCGGTTTGAGGCCGTCGACGCCGACCAGGCGCGCGCCCGGCGAATTCGGCGCCAGCTGCACGAAGGCGCTGGTCGGGCCGACGTTGGTGGCCGAGTAGTACGATTCGGCCAGGGTCGGCGCGCGGAAGCCGTTGCTGAAGGTGCCGCGCACGGCCGCCATCGGTGTCAGGTCATAGCGCGAGGTCAGCTTGCCGACCCTGGCGCTGCCGAAGTCGGAGAAGTGCTCGTAGCGCCCCGCCAGATCGACCGTCAGATCCTTGATCGGATTGCCGGCGACGTCGATGTAGGCGGCCTTGTTGGTGCGGCGGTGGCTGCCGGCGTCTGTCAGCGAGAAGCCCGGATAGGACTGCGAGCCTTCCTTGTAGCGCGAGGCCGCGTCGCCGGCCTGGATCTCGTACTTGTCGATGCGGTGCTCGACGCCGGCGGCGATGGTGAGCGGCTTGCTCCAGCCGACTTCGACCTCGCGGCTGGCCTCCAGGGAGGTGGTCAGCTGGCTGGCGATGAAGGCGCCGGCCTTGAACGTCGTCGGCGAGTAGCCGGTGTCGGCGAACAGCGAGGCGTTGGCCGAGTCCTCGACGCCGATCTCGGACTTGTCACGCCCGTAGGTGGTGCTCAGGTCCAGGTTCCACTCGGCCAGCTTGCCTTTGACGCCGCCGGTCCAGCCGAAGTCCTTCTGGTTGATCTTCTCCTTCGGCGAGAAGCCCTGCGGGTAGATTTTCGGAATGCGGGTCGGCAGCCGGTAGTTCTCGTAGGCGCGTGCGACCTTCTCGCCGTAGGTGGCGATGCTGTAGATCTGGACGTCCTTGGTGACGTCCCAGCCAAAGTTGGCGGCCAACACCTGCAGGTGATACTGGGCGTCGCCCTGGATCTTGTTCAGGTACGGGTAGCCGGGGAGCGAGGACATGCCCGGCGCGGCGGCCATGTTGCCCGGATCGACGACGCGCGGGTCGATGCCGCCACGGTCGCTGTAGCCGTGGTACTTCGATTCGGCCGTCACGCTCAGGAACGCGTCCTTGAACGGCTCGAAGCCGACGTTGGCCGAGGCGCCGGCCGTCTTGCCACCGCCGTCCCAGTAGCCGCCGCCGGTGGCCGAGGCGGTGCCGCCATGGTCGTTCGATTTGAGGATGATGTTGATCACGCCGGCGATGGCGTCGGAGCCGTATTGGGCCGCCGCGCCGTCCTGCAGCACCTCGATATGGTCGATCGCCGACACCGGGATGAAGTTCAGGTCGGCCGCCGCGCCGCCCTGGTACGGGCCGCCCAGCACGGCCAGGTTGGCGGTGCCGTGGCGCCGTTTGCCGTTGATTAGCACCAGCGTGTTGTTCGGGCTCAGGCCGCGCAGGCGGGCCGACAGCGTCAGGTTGGCGGTGTCGCCGCCGAAGGCCTGGGCGGTGAACGACGGCAGGTTCTGGGCCAGCGCCTGGATCAGGTCCGGCTGGCCGGTGCGCATCAGCGAGGCCGAGTCGAGCACCTGGATCGGCGAGGCGCTGTTCTCGGCCTTCATGCCGCTCGAGCGGGTGCCGGTGACGATCACCGAGCCGGCCGAGTTGGCGTCCGCCGGCGCGGCGGCGGCGACGTCTTCGGCGCCGCTGTCGGCCGGGCTGGCGGCATACGCGGCGCCCATGGCCAGGGTGGACAACACGGCTGCGACGCCGATCTTGAGTGTGGCCTTTTGCATATTTAAATCCCCAGTTGAATAATAAGAAAAGTAA
>JBDSKP010000342.1:0-2727 GCA_039916925.1 Duganella sp. | reverse complement strand
CGCGCTCCGACCGGTGCTGCACGCGTTGGATGCGAGGCACGTACTGACCAGCGTCTACGCCACCTCCCAGCAACTGGTCTGGGTCGAAGGCTCCGGGCTGGCGCTCGATCAGGCGATCTGCTGGCGCGTGCAGGCCGGCGTGGAGGCCTTGTCGGACGGCCTGAATGCCCTCGGCGGGCGGATCGGCGACAGCTATGTGGTGCCCGCCGAACCGGTGCGCCTGGCCGGCTAAGTCAATTTTCAAGGAGGAATTCATGAGTATCGAACAAAAGCGCGCGCCGCGCCGCTACACATTGGGCCTGCTGTTCGCCGCCGGCGTGCTGGCCGCCGGCACACCCGCCGTCGCGACGGCGCAGGCCAGGCAGGAAGCGCAGACCATTCGCATCGGCTATCAGAAATACGGCACGTTGACGCTGTTGAAGGGACGGGGCACGCTGGAACAGCGGCTGGCGTCCAGGAACATCGCCGTCAAATGGACCGAATTCCCGGCCGGGCCGCAACTGCTGGAGGGCCTGAACGTCGGCAGCGTCGATTTCGGCACCGTGGGCGAGGCGCCACCGATCTTCGCGCAGGCGGCCGGTGCCAACCTGGTTTATGTCGGCAACGAGCCGCCATCACCGGCCAGCGAGGCGATCGTCGTCCCCAAGGATTCGAAGATCCGCAGCCTGGCAGACTTGAAAGGCAGGAAGGTCGCGCTGAACAAAGGCTCGAATGTCCACTACCTGCTGGTCAAGGCGCTGGAAAAGGCGGGCCTAGGCTACAAGGATATCGATATCGCCTTCCTGCCGCCGGCCGATGCGCGCGCCGCCTTTGAGCGCGGCAGCGTCGACGCCTGGGCGATTTGGGACCCGTTCCTGGCCGCCGCCGAGAAGCAGCTGGGCGCACGGGTCCTGGCCGATGGCAAAGGCCTGGTCGAAAACCACCAGTTCTATTTGGCCGCGCGTCCGTATGCGGAAAAGAACCAGGAAGTGGTCCGCGTCGTTCTTGAGGAAATCGCCAGGGTGGACGACTGGGGCGCCAAAAATCCGAAGGAGGTCGCCGCCATCCTGTCCGCGCAGACCGGGCTCGATACCGACGTGGTGGCGCTGGCGGCTTCGCGCTATGCCTACGGCGTCAGGCCGATCACCGCCGACGTGCTGCAACAGCAGCAAAAACTGGCCGATGCTTTCTCCGCCCTCAAACTGATCCCGAAACCGATCGCGGTCAAGGACGCCCAACTGCCGGCCAAACAGCTGGCGGCGCAATAAGGAATCGAATACATCATGTCACTGAATATCTTCTGGTTTATCCCGACCCACGGCGACAGCCGCTATCTCGGCACCTCGAAGGGCGCGCGCCCGGTCGATGCCGACTATCTGAAACAGTGCGCGGTCGCCGCCGACACGCTGGGCTATGACGGCGTGTTGCTGCCGACCGGCCGCTCCTGCGAAGACGCGTGGGTGGTCGCCTCGTCGCTGATCAGTGTCACGCAAAAGCTCAAGTTCCTGGTCGCCATCCGGCCCGGCCTGACCACGCCCGGCCTCGCGGTGCGCATGGCCGCGACCTTCGACCGCTTGTCCAACGGCCGGCTGCTGATCAACGTCGTCACCGGCGGCGACCAGGGCGAACTGGAGGCGGACGGCCTCTATGCCGACCACGCCAAGCGCTATGAGATATCGGATGAATTCATTCGCGTATGGCGCGCGTCGCTGGCGGGCGAGGGCGGCGACGCCGGCTACGACTTCGAGGGCAAGCATATCAAGGTCAAGGGCGCCAGGACGCTGTACCCGGCGCTGCAGAAGCCTTATCCGCCGCTGTACTTCGGCGGTTCCTCCGAACCGGCGCACGAACTGGCGGCCGAGCAGATGGATGTCTACCTGACCTGGGGCGAGCCGCCGGCCGCCGTCGCCGAAAAGATCGCCGACATCCGCGCGCGCGCCGCCAAGCATGGCCGCACCGTCAAATTCGGCATCCGCCTGCACGTGATCGTCCGCGAAACCAACGAAGCCGCGTGGCGCGCCGCCGACGAGTTGATCAGCCATCTGGACGACGACATCATCGCCAAGGCGCAGGCGGCGTTCGGCAAGATGGATTCGGTCGGGCAGCAACGCATGGCGGCCTTGCATGGCGGCCGCCGCGACAAGCTGGAAGTCTCGCCCAACCTGTGGGCCGGCGTGGGCCTGGTGCGCGGCGGCGCCGGCACCGCGCTGGTTGGCGATCCCGAGACGGTGGTCGCGCGCATCCAGGAATACGCCGACCTGGGGATCGACACCTTCATCTTCTCCGGTTACCCGCATCTGGAGGAATCGTACCGCTTCGCCGAACTAGTGTTCCCGTTGCTGGGCAAAGGCAAGGCCGTGGGCGAGCAGTCGCTGAGCGGGCCGTTCGGCGAAGTGATGGCCAGCGATATCGTGCCGAAGAAGGCGGCTTGAGATGGCTGCCGTCTTACCCCAACCGCTAGTCAAGAGCAGCCGCAAACCCGCGCGTAAAAATGCCGGCGGCCGCACTCCCAGCAGCGTGTTCGCGCCATGGATCTTGCCGGTGCTGTTGATCGCGGGCTGGCAGGCGGCATCGCAACTGGGGTGGCTGTCGAGCCGCATCCTGCCGGAGCCGTGGGCCGTGGCCAAGGCGTTCTGGAACCTGGCCGCATCGGGCGAACTGTGGTTGCACCTGAAGACCAGCCTGTGGCGCGCCACGGTCGGCTTCGCCATCGGCGCCGGGCTGGGCCTGGCGCTGGGGCTGCTGACC
>JBDSKP010000341.1:0-3352 GCA_039916925.1 Duganella sp. | reverse complement strand
GGATGTTCTCGACCGGCACGTCGGTGCAATGCTCGGCAAACGCCTTGAGGAAGCGCTTGGATTCGACCACCCGCACCACTTTCTCCCCGCTCATGTATTGCAGGATGCTGGTGATGCTGTGGCCCTTGCCGATCGTGTGGTAGATGAAGCGGTTGAAGTCGCGGTCCAGCTGCTTGAAATCGAGCGTTTCCTTGGTCATCAACCCGGCCAGGTAATACAGCCCCAGCGCCACGCGGAAGAAACCCGTGCACTCGGCGCGGTCGACGCCGCTATGGGTCACCGCCAGTATTTTTTCCTGCAGCTGAGCATTCATCTTGCGCTGTTCCCCCTGCCGCCACTATAACAAGACATTCGCCCGCGTACTTGTTTGCAGGCCAGAATTTTTACATGTTATTCTTGAAACCTTTAATAAAAGGACAGCGCAATGATCGAGGTAACGGGTCTGGCCAAACGCTTCCGCCTGCCTGCGCGCAAAGGAAAAGCGGCGCGGACGCTCGATCCGCGCGACCACGACGGCTGGTTCCACGCCGTGCGCGACGTCAGCTTCCGCTGCGCGCCGGGCGAGGTGCTGGGCCTGCTCGGCCCCAACGGCGCCGGCAAGACCACCACGCTGCGCCTGCTGTCGACCGCGCTCAAGCCCGACGCCGGCGCCATCCACGCCAACGGCGTCGACCTGCTGCACAATCCGCTGGTGGCGCGCCAGCACATCGGCTTCCTGTCCGGCAGCACCGGCCTGTACGGCCGCCTGACGGAGCGCGAGAACGTCGAATACTTCGGCCGCCTGCACGGCATGCGGCCCGACCACCTGAAGCGCCGCTGCGACGAGCTGTTCGACCTGCTGCGCATGCACGAATACGGCGACAAGCGCGCCGACCAGCTTTCCACCGGCATGAAGCAGAAATGCTCGATCGCCCGCACCGTCGTGCACGAGCCGAAGATCGTCATCCTCGACGAGCCGACCACCGGCCTCGACGTGATGGCGGCCAAGGTCTTGCTCGACTTTATCGCCAGCTACAAGGCGTTGGGCGTGCCGCTGATCTTCTCCACCCACCATCTGCACGAGGTGGAAAAGCTGTGCGACCGGGTCTGCGTCATCAACCACGGCAAGACCGCCTTCCACGGCACCGTCGACGCGCTGCGCCAGCTGGGCGGCAGCGCCGATCTGTACGACGCGTTCGTCGGCGTCATCAACCGGGGGGACTGAGCCGTGTGGACCATCTACCTGAAGGAACTGCTGGAACTGGCGCGCGACCGCAAGACGTTCTTCTTCACGGTCTTCATCCCGGTGATCGCCATGCCGTTGATTTTCACCGGCTTCGGCCTGCTGTCGTCAAGCATGTTCAAGCAGGCCAGCGAGGCGCGGATGCCGTACGCGATGTTCGGCCAGGAACATGCGCCGCGACTGGCCGCCCGCTTCGCCGCCGAGAAAGGCTTGCGCGAGGTCGCGCTGGCCGGCCCCGGCGAGATCAAGCGCGCCATCGGCGACGACCGCATCAAGTTCGCGCTGGTGATCCCGGCCGGCCTGGAAAGCAAGCTGGCGCGGCACGAGCAGGGCGTGATCGAACTGCACTACAACAGCGCCTCGGCCATCGACATCACCCGCAGGCGCGTGACGGCCGTGCTGGGCGGCCACAACACCGCGCTGCGCGAGCTGGCGCTGGCGGACCTCAAGCTCAACAAGGACCAGCTGAACTTCGCGCTCGATCCGATCAAGCTCGAGGACCACTCGACCGCGAACAAGCGCGAGCAAACCGGCGCCCTGATCGGCGGCCTGCTGCCCTACATCCTGTTGATGGTGTGCCTGATCTCGGCGATGTATCCGGCCATCGACACCGGCGCCGGCGAGAAGGAGCGCGGCACCCTGGAGACGCTGCTGCTGGCGCCGGTCTCGCGCAGCCGCATCGTGCTGGCCAAGTTCCTGATGCTGTTCACCGTCGGCCTGACGTCGGCGCTGTTGATGATCGTCAGCCTGGGCGCGCTGCTGGTCTTCGGCGGCTCGCTGATGAGCACCGACGTGGCGCAGATGGCGCGCGCGATCGGCCCGCTCGACCTGGCCATGGTGGCGCTGATGCTGGTGCCGACGGCGGCCATGTTCGCGTCGATTTTGCTGTCGATCTCGGTGTACGCGAAAAGCTACAAGGAGGCGTCCGGCCTGATCTCGCCGTTGATGATCGTCACCATCCTGCCGACCCTGGCGGCCTTGCTGCCCGGCGTGGAACTGAACTGGAAATGGGCCCTGGTGCCGCTGACCAATGTTTCCCTGGCGATGAAAGAGCTGGTCAAGGGCACCATGGACTACAGCATGCTGTCGGTGATCATGCTGTCGACCACCGTCACCGCCGGCGCCCTGCTGGCCGTGTGCCGCTGGTGGTTCAACCGCGAGGAAGTTCTGTTCAGAAATTGATGACAACAAAGATACCAAATCGGGCAAGTTGTCTATTCAAGCAAGCGCGCGGCGGCCGCGTTCCGGTCGACCGTTTGCGCACTCTGGCGCGCTGTTTGCGCCGCCCGTCGCAATGGCGCCCCATGTCCAGAATAATTTCAATACAATGCCATCATGTGAAAAGTGTATGGCCGTGCAGAAATGCTGGTTGTGCAGCGGCAGAATCATTCGGGAGTCAGCATGGAATTACGCATCAGCAACTTGTCTAAAACCTACGGCAATGGCGTCGTGGCGTTGGACAATATTTCGCTCACCATCCCCACCGGGATGTTCGGCTTGCTCGGCCCCAACGGCGCCGGCAAGTCGACCTTGATGCGCACGCTGGCGACGTTGCAGGAATGCGATTCCGGGTCGGTGTTCTTCGACGACATCGACGTGCTCGACGAAAAGGACGAGATCCGCCGCCTGCTCGGCTACCTGCCGCAGGACTTCGGCGTCTATCCGAAGGTGACGGCCTACGAGCTGCTCGACCATTTCGCCACGCTCAAGGGCTTGTCCAACCGCAACCGCCGGCGCGAGGTGGTCGACGGCCTGCTGCAGCAAACCAATCTGTTCGACGTGCGCCACCAGCGCCTGGGCGGCTTTTCCGGCGGCATGCGCCAGCGCTTCGGCATCGCCCAGGCGCTGCTGGGCGACCCCAAGCTGATCATCGTCGACGAGCCCACCGCCGGCCTCGACCCGCAGGAGCGGGTGCGCTTCCACAACCTGCTGTCGGACATCGGCGAGGACAAGACCGTCATCCTGTCGACCCACATCGTCAGCGACGTCGCCGACCTGTGCGCCAACATGGCGATCATCAACAAGGGCCGGGTGCTGCTGTGCGGTGAACCGACCAGGCTGGTGGACGATATCTCCGACCGCATCTGGGGCCGCTTCGTGCCGAAATCGGACCTGGCCCATTACCAGCGC
>JBDSKP010000340.1:0-4012 GCA_039916925.1 Duganella sp. | reverse complement strand
CCGCCAGCAGCACCTGGCCGGTCAGGCAATCGACCAGGCACACGGCGAACGCGCCGGACAGCGCGGCGCACGCCCGCGGCCCGCGCGCGCCCCACAAACCGGCCAGCCGCAAGGCCACCTGCTCGGCGCTGCCATCGAGCAACGGCCGGCCCCAGACGGCCGCCAGCACGCCATCCTTCTTGTGCAGGCTGATACTGTCGGGCTGCGCCGCGACCGCCAGCCCGCACGGGCCGGACTGCAAGGAGCGCACCGGGCTGGCGTCGAATTCGGCCATGCGCTCGCCCATGCGACGCAGCAGCGCGGCGCTGTCGCCGCCGATCCCGTCCTGCAGACGGCCGAGGTAACCGCAGACGCCGCTCATACCAGCACCTCGAGCGGCGCGGCGTGGCCGAGGAAGGCGGTCGGGCTGGCGGTCAGTCCGTACGCGCCGGAAATGGCCGTCGCCGACAGGTTCTGGGCGCCGCAAAACAGGTGGAAACCGTGGAAATCGAGGCCCAGCCGCGTCAGCAGCGCGCCGCCCAATTGCAGGCAATCGTCCTGCACCGGAAACTGTTTCTGCGCCGCGTGTCGCGGCAACTCATCGTTCGTGGGACCCATGGCATCGCTTTCAGAAAGTCGGGGTTCAAGTTGTTATGGACGGGCAAGGCGAAAATCCATCCTCTATCATTGAGACAATCGGCCTCAGGCTTATTGACGCGCGTCAAGCCCACGCCATGCTTGTGCTGGCGCAAACCTGTTTGCCACACGCCATTGTCTAATCGACGCTCCACCTCGCTCGATAGCTCCCATGAACACTGGCCTGCGTCACACCCTCACGCAACTGGGCTGGCTCAACGCAGCCCTGTACTGGCTCGGACGCTCGCTCGACAGGGCCAGCGCCGGACGCTGGTCCCTGCACCGCTACCGCTTCGTCGCCCAATATGTGGGCGACCAGCCGCTGTGCCCCGGCCGCGGCGCCGACATCGAGATCGCCGCCCACACGTGGGACCAGGCGATGCCGGCGGCCTATCCGCGTCCGGCCGCCGTGGTCCGCGAGCGCTTCGCCCAGGGCGCGTACAGCCTGGCCGCGTGGCGCCACGGCCGCCTGGCCGGCTACCTGTGGCTGGTCCTCGACGCTTATCAGGAGGACGAGGTGCGCGTGCGTTACCGCCTGCCGCGCGCCGACGCCAGCTGGGATTTCGACGTCTGGATCGCACCGGACGAGCGGCTCGGCTGGACCTTCCCGCGCCTGTGGGAAGCGGCGCGCCTACAACTGCGCGAGCGCGGCGTACGCTGGACCTGCAGCCGCATCTCCGCCTTTAACCCCGCCTCGCTGCGCGCGCACGCCCGCATCGGCACCGTGCGCCTGGGCGACGCGCTGTTCGTGCGCTGTGGCGCGTGGCAATGGATGTTCGCCACGATGGCGCCCTACATCCACCTGTCGCGCCACGACGCGTCCTTACCCCAACTGACCTTCGACACCGGCGCGCTGGCCGACGTCGCCCCACAGGAGCCGCCATGTCCACCATCGAAAAAGTCTGCGACGTCTTGAGAACCACGCTGGGCCTGGGCCGCGCGCCGATGGACGCCGACACCGCGCTGCTGGGCAGCCTGCCGGAACTCGATTCGATGGCGGTGGTGAACCTGCTGCTGGCGCTCGAGGAACACTTCGGCATCACGGTTCACGACGACGAGATCGGCGCGCGCCACTTCGCCACCGTCGGCACGCTGGCCGATTTTTTGCAGGCCAAGCTGGCAAAGGAGCAGCCATGAAACCGGCCGCGCTAGTGTTGTTGTCCATCGCGTTCGCCGGGGCGGCGACGACCACCGCCACGTCGGCGGGCCTGGAATGCCCGGCTTACGTCCCGCACAAGCCGGGCGGCGACTACACCAACGCCGACGACCGCGAAGGCCTGGGCGTGGTCGAACAGTTCCACTTCACGCCCGACGTCGAGGGACTGGTCAAGGGCACCTCGGGACCGCTGGGCGGCGACATCGGCTACACGCTGGAGCACTTCCCCAACCACCACCGCGCGCTGGGCGCGATGACCCGGCTGGCGCTGCGCGACAAGAACCGCAAACCGAACGGCGCGAGTTACACGATCGACTGCTATTTCGAGCGCGCCATCCAGTTCCGGCCGAAGGACGCCAAGGTGCGTTCGCTGTTCGGCAGCTATCTATTGGCGCTCGGCCAGGCCGACGCCGCGCTCGATCAGCTGGAACAGGCGGCCGCGCTGAAGCCGGACAACCCCACCGCCCACTACAATCTCGGCCTGATTTACTTGAAGAAGAAGGACTACGACAAGGCCCGCGCCAGCGCCGACAAGGCCTACGGCATGGGCTTCCCGCTGCCCGGCCTGAAAAACAAGCTGGTGGCCGCCGGCCAGTGGCGCGGCGACAAGTGACGTTATTTCAGGCCGTGATGGTTCATCAAATCGTACAAGGTCGGGCGGCTCACCCCCAATAGCTCGGCCGCCTTGACGATATTGCCGTCGACCCGCGCCAGCGCCTTGACCATCACCTTGTATTCGGCCGCGTCGCGCGCCTGGCGCAGGTTGACGCTTTCCTCCTCGGCGGCGCCGTCGGGCAGGCCCAGATCGGCGGCCGTGATCTGCGGGCCGTCGGCCATGATCACCGCGCGGCGGATGCAGTTCTCCATCTCGCGCACATTGCCCGGCCAGCCGTACGATTCGATCACCGCCAGCGCCTCCGGACTGAAATTGAGCATCGAGCGCGATTCGTTGGCGCAGAACTTGTTCTTGAAATGGTGCGCCAGCAGCGCGCTGTCGCCGACCCGGTCGCGCAGCGGCGGTATCGTCAGCACGATTTCGCTGAGGCGGTAGTACAAGTCCTCGCGGAAGCGGCCCGACTCCGCCAGCGCCTTCAGGTTTTGATGGGTGGCGCAGACAATGCGCACGTCGATGCTGATTTCGCTCCTGCCGCCGACCCGCTCGATCACCCGCTCCTGCAGGAAGCGCAGCAGCTTGGCCTGCAGGGCCAGCGCCATGTCGCCGATTTCGTCGAGGAAGAAGGTGCCGCCGTGCGCCAGTTCCAGCTTGCCCAGGGTTTGCCGCTGGGCGCCGGTGAACGCGCCCTTCTCGTAGCCGAACAACTCGCTCTCGAGCAGATGCTCGGGGATGGCGGCGCAATTGATGGCGACGAAGCGCTTGTCGGCCCGCGCGCTGAGATGATGCAGCCCGCGCGCGATCAACTCCTTGCCGCTGCCGGAGTCGCCCAGCAGCATCACGGTCGCCGACGACGGCGCCACCTTCTCGACGTTGCGACACACCCTCAGCATGCCCGGATCGCGGCTGATGATGCCGGCCAGCGGCGAATCGGACTGGATCTGCAGCATGCGACGGTTCTCCTGCTGGATCGCGTGCAGGTAGAAGGCGCGCGCGATCACCAGCGCCAGGGCGTCGGCGTCGAGCGGTTTTTGATGGAAGTCGTAGGCGCCCATGGCGATCGCCTTGAGCGCGTGCGCGCGCTCCTGGTTGCCGGACAGGATAATGACCTTGGTGTCGGGTGACGCCGCCAATATTTGCTGCAGCAGCGCCAGGCCCTCGCTGGCGCCGTCCGGGTCCGGCGGCAGGCCCAGGTCCATCGTCACCACCGCCGGCTGGTGGCGGCGCAACTGCGCCAGCGCCGACTCGCGGTCGCCGACCACGACGATCTCGTACACGTCCAGGCTCCAGCGCAGCTGCTTTTGCAGCCCCGCGTCGTCCTCGACCACCAGCAGCTTATTTTTCCCCATGCTTTTCTCCCATTAGGCTTAACGCTTCCATCCGCAGCGGCAGCGTGACGCGGAACGTGGTGCCCATGCCCGGCACGCTGATCACCTCGAGCTGTCCACCGACCTCGCGCATGTACTCGCGGCTCTCGAACACGCCGATGCCCATGCCGGCCGTCTTGGTCGACTCGAAGGGCTTGAACAACCGGTCGCGGATGAATTCCTCCGTCATCCCGTGGCCGGTATCGCTCAACTCGATGACGGCGCTGGCGCCGGCCCGCAGCAGCCTGACGGCGACGCCGC
>JBDSKP010000339.1:0-3336 GCA_039916925.1 Duganella sp. | reverse complement strand
ACCACCGTGGTCAGGGTCTGGATCACGTGTTCGAGCGCGAAGTCGACCTGTTCGATGGCCAGCTTGCCGGCCTCGATCTTGGAGATGTCGAGGATGTCGTCGATGATGCCCAGCAGGTGCTCGCCGGCGAAGCGGATCTTTTCCAGGTAGTCGCGCTGGCGCGGATCAAGGTCGGTCTTGAGCGCCAGGTAGGCCATGCCGATCACGCCGTTCATCGGCGTGCGGATCTCGTGGCTCATGTTGGCCAGGAACTGGCCCTTGGTCTGGTTGGCCTCCTCGGCCAGCCGGCGCGCCTGGTCCAGTTCGCGGGTGCGCAGCGCGACGCGCTCCTCGAGGTGCTCGTTCAACTCGCGCAGCGCGTCCTCGCCGCGTTTGCGGTCGGTGATGTCGGTCAGGCTGGCCACCACCAGCGGCACGGCGCCGCCCTGGTCGGGGATCGGCTCGGCGTTGATCGACAGCCAGTGCAGCGCGCCGTCGGGCTGGGCGATGCCCATCACCACGTCGCGCACCGACAGGCCGGTGACGATGGCCAGGCGCACCGGATGGCTGGCCGCGTCGAAGCGGGTGCCGTCCTCGCGCACACCGCACCACAGGCCGGCGCCGCGGTCGGCGCCGTCGCCGCGCGGCTCGATCGGCAGCGCGTGCGCCAGCATGCGCACGGCGGCGGCGTTGCGTTCGAGGATGGCGCCGTTGCCGTCGACCATCACCAGGCCGTTGGTGACGGCGTTGAAGATCGACGCCAGGCGCTGGCTCGAGCCGCGCAGCGCGCCCTCGGCCTGGCGGCGCGCGGTGATGTCGGTCAGCATGGCCAAGGTGCCGGCGTAGTGGCCGGCGTCGGAATTGATGACGGTGGTCGACAGCAGGCACCAGACGGTGCTGCCGTCGCTGCGGCGGAAGCTGACGTCGCCCTGGATCGCCTCGCCCGCCAGGCGGCGCCGCAGGTGGTGGTGCAGCTGCAGGCGGCCGTCGGCGTCCATGAAGTCGGTCATGGCGCGGCCCATGATCTGCTCGACGTCGTAGTCGAGCATGCGCGCCATGGTCGGATTGACGAACGTGGTGCGGTCGTCGGCGTCGCTCATC
Organism: Duganella sp.; assembly: GCA_039916925.1. Taxonomy (GTDB): domain Bacteria; phylum Pseudomonadota; class Gammaproteobacteria; order Burkholderiales; family Burkholderiaceae_D; genus Rugamonas. The sequence continues at coordinate 2,256 of JBDSKP010000339.1, read as the reverse complement.
CAGATGCCCTCGGCGGCGGTCTGCACGATCAGGCGGTAGCGCTCGGAGCTGGCCTGCAGCGCCTCCTCGGCGCGCTGGCGCTGGGTCATGTCGCGCAGCGCCATGATCACCAGTTCCTGGCCGCCCAGCTCCACCTGCGACAGGTGCGCCATGGCCGGGAAGGTGCTGCCGTCGGCGCGGTGGGCGCTCAGCACCCGCCCCGGCAGGTTGGGGCGCGCGAACAGCTCGCGCCCGCGGCCGTTGCTGCGCATCGCCTCCGGTGCCAGCTGGTCGACCGAGCGCCCCGCCATGTCGCCCTCGTAGCCGAAGCTGGCGGCGCAGGCCGGGTTGGCGTGGCGCACCCGCCCGCTCTTGTCGGCGATCAGCACCGCGCCCGGCGTGGCGTCGACCACGGCGCACAGGCGCGCCTGTTCGGCGGCGGCGCGCCCGTCGATGTCGGCCAGCGTGCCGGCCGCGCGCAGCGGCTTGCCGCCGGCGTCGCGCTCGACCACCGCGCCGCGCATGAGCACCCATTTCCAATGGCCATCCTGGCAGCGCGCGCGGTGCTCGCTGTTGAGCTGGACGTCGCGCTCCGAGGTCGCGGCCAGCATGTCCTGGATGCCGCGTTCGAGCTGGGCGCGGTCGTCGGGATGGACCTGGTCGCGCCATTGCTCGAACGCCGTCGTGGCCGCCGCGTCGCCGTCGTCGAAGCCCAGTGTGGCGCGATAGCGCGGCGACAGCCTGAGCGCGCCGGTGTCGACGCGCCATTCCCACATGCCGGCGCCGGAGCCCTCCAGCGCGAAGCCGGCGATGCGTTCGGCGCTGTCCTGTCCGGCGCGGGCGGCGTCCAGCGCGGCGGCCTGCCGGCGCAGGCGCCAGGCGCCGGCCAGCGTGACGAGCAGCAGCAGCGCGCCGAGCGTGCCGCCGACGTAGCGCAGCATCCGGTGCGGGTCCTCCGGCTGGTACAGGAAGCCGTCGAGCTTGAACCCGGGCGCCAGCAGGCCTTGCTGGATGTAGGCGCCGGCGATGGCGCGCCAGCGCTCCGGATTGCTGTAGCCCGGCTCGATCAAGTCCTGTTCCAGCAGCGCGACGATCTGGCGCGCCTCGAACATCAGATGCTCGCGGCTGTGCCGCTCCGGGTAGCGGGCCCGTATCAGGTCGGCGATTTCGCCCCGGTGCGCCATCGCGTAGCGCCAGCCGCGCAGCGTCGCCTCGCGCAAAGCCCGCGCGCGCGCCGGATGCTCGCGCAATTCGCTTTCGGTGGTATAGAGCACGTCGCCGTAGAAATCGAGGCCGACGGCGCGCGGCGACTGGATCTCGTAGGCCAGGCTGGCGCGTTCGAGCAAGAACGGCGCCTCGCTGGTGTAGGCCGACATGGCGTCGACCCGGCCCTGGATCAGGTCATCGTAGTTGTGGCTGTGGGCCAGGTAGTACACGCTGTCGTCGCGCACGCCGAGTTTTTTCAGGTAGACGTTCAATTCCTCGTTGTTCGGCGCCAGCATGATGCGGCTGCCGGGCCACGGGCGCGGCTTGCCGTCCGGGCCGTGGCGCACCAGCAGCGCCGCGCCGGAATGCTGGAAGATCGAGGCCAGCACCACCACCGGCTGGCCCATGGCGCGCGCCAGCAGCAGCGTGGTGTTGCCGACGCCGTATTGGGCGCCGCCGCTGGCGACGTTTTGCAGCGGGTCGCCGCCGGGCACCGCCTCGGCCAGCGTGACATCGAGGCCGGCGTCGCGATAGTAGCCCTGGTCCTGCGCGGCGTAATAGCCGGCGAACTGGAACTGGTGCTGCCATTTGAGCTGGATGGTGACCTTCTCGGCCGCCCGCGCGCCCGGGGCGGCGGCGGCCAGCAGCAGGACGAACGCCGCCACCGAGCGCGGCAAACGGCGCCAGGAGCCTGGGCGAACACGGGGACGGCTGTGCGACAAGTGCTTCCCTTTCCGGTGACGGTGGATGCCTTTGGGGGTGGGCAGCCAACTATAGCAGTTTTAACCGCTGATATCGCATTGGCAAGAAAAGAACGGATTTGCGTCGCGGCGGGGGCGGCCGTGGGTCGAAAAAGACACGTTTTGCGGGCAAAACGCGCGCGGCGCGACTTGCCCGCTGGGATAGACGGCAGGCGCCGCCCCCATGTCGCGAAGTAGGGCGGTTTTCGTAGGGCGGATTAGGCGGAACGCCGTGATCCGCCATTGCGTGAGCCGCCGAGACGCATACATGGCGGATTACGCTGCGCTAATCCGCCCTACGTGATTCCGGTTATTGCGCGAAGCTGCCGGC
>JBDSKP010000338.1:0-3412 GCA_039916925.1 Duganella sp. | reverse complement strand
CTGCGGCTACTGCAAGCAGTTCCGCAAGACCACGCTCAAAGAGATCGACAACGTCACCGTCTACACCTTCCTGTACAACATCCTGCGCGAGGATTCGTTCACCAAATCGGCCGGCGTGTGGTGCTCGGCGGACCGCAACAAGGCCTGGGACGAGTGGATGGTGAACGGTAAAACGCCGGCCACAGCCGCCGAGTCCTGCAAGAACCCGAACCAGGACGTGCTGGCGCTGGGCCGCAAACTGGGCGTGACGGGCACGCCGTCGATTTTCTTCGCCGACGGCTCGCGCATCCCCGGCGCGGTCGACACCAAGGCGCTGGAGGCGAAGTTCGCCAAGCTTAAGCAGTAAGCCGTTCCGCATGGGGACCTGTCGCGGTCTCCTAAAAAATAATACGTAGAAGCGCGTCCCTCCAGGAGAATTGAATGATCACCTTGAATATCAACGGCAAGGACGTGCAGGTCGACGCCGATCCATCGACGCCGATTTTGTGGACGCTGCGCGATAACCTGAACATGACCGGCACCAAGTTCGGTTGCGGCGCGGCCCTGTGCGGTGCCTGCACCGTGCACCTGGGCGGTGAACCGATCCGCTCCTGCGTGACGCCGATTTCGGCCGCCGTCGGCCAGAAAATCACCACCATCGAGGCGATGGAAAACGACAAGATCGGCAAGGCCGTGCAGGACGCCTGGGTCAAGCTCGACGTGCCGCAATGCGGCTACTGCCAGAGTGGCCAGATCATGAGCGCGACCGCGCTGCTGCGCACCAACAAAAAGCCGTCGGACGCCGACATCGACAACGCCATGAGCGGCAATATCTGCCGGTGTGGCACCTATCAACGCATACGCGCCGCCATTAAAGACGCCGCCAACACCATCGCTTAAAGGAGCACCGTATGCGTATCGAATGGCTTAATCAGGAAAACATGGCCTCATTGGGGGCGCTGGCCCCGGCGGCGGGCGTCTCGCGCCGCGGCTTCATGAAGGCCGCCGGCGGCGGTTTGGTGCTGGGCTTCTTCCTGCCCGGCGCCGGCCGCCTAGCCAACGCGCAGCAGCCGGCCAAGGTCTACGAACCGAACGCCTTCCTGCGCATCGCGCCGGATAACACGGTGACGGTGCAGGTCAACCGCATCGAGATCGGGCAGGGCGTGCAGACCTCGCTGCCGATGCTGATCGCCGAGGAGCTCGACGCCGACTGGTCGAACATGGTCGGCGCGCTGGCCCCGGCCGGCGATCAGTACAAGGACCCGCTCTTCGGCATCCAGATCACCGGCGGCTCGGGCAGCATCGCCCACTCGTATATCCAGTACCGCGAAATCGGCGCCAAGGCGCGCGCGATGCTGATCGCGGCGGCGGCAGAGCAGTGGAAGGTGCCGGCCGACCAGGTCAAGACGTCCAAGGGCACGCTGACCGGGCCCGCGGGCCAGCAGTCCACCTACGGCGCGATGGCCGATGCGGCCATGAAGCAGCCGGTGCCCGCCAGCGTCAAGCTGAAGGACCCGAAGGATTTCACGATCATCGGCAAACCGGTCAAGCGCCTGGACGCGACGGCGAAATCGACCGGCAAACAGCAGTTCGGTATCGATTTCAAGGCGCCCGACAGCAAGGTCGCCCTGGTGGCGCGGCCACCGGTGTTCGGCGCCAAGGTCGCCAAGTTCGACGCCAGCAAGGCCAGGGCCATCAAGGGCGTGATCGAGGTGCTGCAGGTGTCGACGGATCGCGGCGGCAGCGGCGTGGTGGTGGTGGCCGACGGCTATTGGCCGGCCAAGATGGGCCGCGAGGCGCTGGTCATCGGTTGGGACACCAGCGGTGTGGAAAAAGTCAGCAGCGACAAGCAGCTGGCGGAGTTCAGGGCGTTGGCGCTGAAACCCGGCACGCCGGTGCGCAAGGCCGACACCTCCAAACTGGCCGGCGCGGCGAAGAAGATCTCCGCCGTCTATGAGTTTCCGTATCTGGCGCACGCGCCGATGGAGCCGCTCAATTGCGTGGTCGACCTGCGCGCCGACGCTTGCACCGTGTGGGCCGGCACCCAGTTCCAGACCTTCGACCACGCCGCCATCGTCGCCACCGCCGGCCTGAAGCCGGAGCAGGTGGTGCTCAACACGATGACGGCCGGCGGCGGCTTCGGCCGCCGCGCGGTGTCCAGTTCCGACTACCTGGTCGAAGCGGTAAACGTCGCCAAGGCCTGGAGGGCCGCCGGCAAGACCGAACCGGTCAAGGTGGTGTGGAGCCGCGAGGACGACATCAAGGGCGGCTACTATCGTCCGTCGCATGTGCACCGCGCCGATATCGGCCTCGATGCCAAGGGCGGGATTGTCGCTTGGGACCACGTCATCGTCGGCCAGTCGATCATCACCGGTACGCCATTCGAGTCGGTGATGATCAAGGACGGCGTCGATTCGACGATGGTCGAAGGCATGGGCGAGCCGTACGAAGTGCCGCTGAACCTGAGCGCGCACGCGGTCAAGGCCAACGTGCCCGTTCTGTGGTGGCGCTCCGTCGGCGGCACCCATACCGCGTACGTGATGGAGACGCTGATCGACGAAGCCGCGCACGCGGCCAAGACCGACCCCGTCGCCTACCGCAAAAAGCTGATGGGCGAGAAGGGCAAGCGCCACATGGAGGCGCTGGAGCTGGCGGTCGCCAGGTCCGGCTACGGCAAGAAGCCCTTGCCCAAAGGCCAGGCGTGGGGCGTGGCGGTGCACGAGGCGTTCGGCACCGTGGTCGCCTATGTGGTGGTGGCGTCGCTGAACAAGGACGGCACGCCAAGGCTGAACAAGGTCACCGCCGGTGTCCACTGCAACACGGCCGTCAATCCGCTGACGATCGAAGCGCAGATCCAGGGCGCGGCGCTGATGGGGCTTGGCATGACCTTGCCCGGCGCCGCCATCACGATCAAGGACGGCGTGGTGGAGCAGCAGAACTTCAGCGACTACACCGTGGCCCGCATGACCGATATGCCGGCGATCGACGTCCACATCGTGCCGTCGAACGATCCGCCGACCGGTATCGGCGAACCGGGCCTGCCGCCGCTGGCGCCGGCCTTCGCCAACGCGCTGTTCAAGTTGACCGGCAAGCGCCTGCGCAAGCTGCCGTTCGATCTCAGTACGGCCAAGGCCTAAGCCGCATGGCGCTGACGGGTATTTTGCTGGCGGCCGGACGGGGAAAGCGTTTCGATCCGTCCGGCGTTCAAAACAAGCTGCTGCAGACCCTGGGCGACGGCGCCGGCGACGTGGTTGTCGCCGCCAGCGCGAGGAACATGTTGGCCGTGCTGCCGCGCGTGCTGGCGGTCGTGCGCCCCGGCGACGACAAGGTGGCCGCGCTGTTGGGCTCGCTCGGTTGCGAGGTGCGCGTGTGCGCCGACGCCGATCTTGGCATGGGCGAGTCGCTGACGACGGCGATCGAACACACCAAGGGG
>JBDSKP010000337.1:0-7495 GCA_039916925.1 Duganella sp. | reverse complement strand
GACGGCCGCACCAGCAAAGTGCGGCGCCGGATCGGCGCGCGGCTGTCGCCGGCGCGTCCCGCCGGAGGCGGACACTCGCGGACACCGGCCGGACACTTCACGGACACTTTGCCGGACACTTTTTCCCTATTTGACGGGGCGTCGCGGGACTCTTGTAACACAGTGTTTCGTTGTGGTGGGTGGCATGCATTTTGCCTATCCCGATTCTTAATCCGGCGCTAATATTGGCAATCCACTGAAAACGGCGACGGATATTCAGGTGCCACGTAAAGAAGCAAGCGCTATAAGAGTTGTACACGCTAGAAGAGCAAATAAAAGCAAAGCATAACCTTGGGCGGCTGGCCCACAATCATTGCCTTACGTTTGGAGATACGATGGAACGACGTGCATTCCTCAATATTAGTAGTCTGGCTCTGGGCACGATGCTGCTGCCCGCCTTCGGTCGCGCGATAGCGGCCGAGGAGCTGCTCGCGCCGGTCGCCCTGCAGTTCAAGAAAATGCTGGCCGATACCGCGATGACGGCGGCCACGCAGGCGGGTGCATCGTACTGCGACGTGCGCGTCGGCCGCTACCTCAATCAGTTCATCACCACGCGCGACCTGAATGTCGAAAACGTCGTCAACACGGAATCGGCCGGCGTCGGCGTGCGCGTGATCGTCGGCGGGGCCTATGGATTCGCCGCCACCAACGACATGACGCCGGATGGCGTGGCTGCCGCCGCCCGCCAGGCGGTCGCCATCGCCAAGGCCAACTCCAAGCTGCAGACCGAGCCCGTTCAACTGGCTCCCGTCAAGGGCGTCGGCGAGGTGTCGTGGGCCACCCCGATCGTCAAGGACTGGCGCACCGTTCCGATCAAGGACAAGGCGGATCTGCTGATCGCCGCCAACAAGGCCGGCATGGACGGCGGCGCGAGCTTCATGCAGTCGTTGCTGTTCCAGGTGAACCAGCAGAAGTACTTCGCCTCCACCGACGGCTCCTACATCGACCAGGACCTGCACCGCCTGTGGATGCCGGTGTTCGCCACCGCCGTCGACAAGAAGACCAACAAATTCCGCTCGCGCCAGGGCTTGTCCTCGCCGGTCGGCATGGGTTACGAATACCTGGATGCGCGCCCGGAGCACAAGATCAAGGCCGCCGGCGGCGTGACCACGCTGTATACCGGCTCCTACGATCTGATCGAAGACGCGCGCGCGGCCAGCAAACAGGCCAAGCAAAAGCTCACCGCCAAGTCGGTCGAACCGGGCAAGTACGACATGGTGCTCTCGCCGGAACATATGTGGTTGACCATCCACGAGTCGGTCGGCCACCCGACCGAACTCGATCGCGTGCTGGGCTACGAGGCCAACTTCGCCGGCACCAGCTTCGCCACGCTCGATAAATGGCAAAGCAAGAAGTTCAAATACGGTTCCGACATCGTCAACATCGTCGCCGACAAGACCACGCCCGGATCGCTGGCCAACGTCGGCTACGACGACGAAGGCGTCAAGTGCAAGCGCTGGGACATCATCAAGGACGGCATCCTGGTCAACTACCAGGCCACGCGCGACCAGGCCCACATCATCGGCGAAAAAGAATCGCACGGCTGCTCGTACGCGGACAACTGGAGCAGCGTGCAGTTCCAGCGCATGCCCAACGTCTCCCTCCAGGCGGGCAAGAAGAAGATGACGCCGGACGAAATGATCAAGGACGTCAAGAAGGGCATCTACATCGTCGGCGACGGCTCATTCTCGATCGACCAGCAGCGCTACAACTTCCAGTTCGGCGGCCAGCTGTTCTACGAAATCAAGAACGGGAAAATCGGCCAGATGCTCGAGGACGTGGCCTACCAGTCCAACACGCAGGAATTCTGGAACGCCTGCGCCGGCATTTGCGACGAGCGCGATTGGCGCATGGGCGGCTCCTTCTTCGACGGCAAAGGCCAGCCTTCGCAATCGTCGGTGGTGTCGCATGGTTCGAGCACCTCGCGCTTCAACGGCATCAACGTCATCAACACCGCACGCAAAATCGGCTAAGCCTGGAGAACAGAGAATATGAAGAATTTGAGTCAAGAAGAGACCAAGCGTATCTGCGACAAGGTGCTGTCGCTGACCAAGGCCGACCAGTGCGAGGTGAACCTGAGCGGCAGCCGCAAGGGCAATATCCGCTATGCGCGCAACGCGGTGTCGACCGCCGGCTTGATCGAGGACACGCAGCTGATCGTGTCGGTCGGTTTCGGCAAGAAGCAGGGTATCGCCACCATCAATGAGCTGGACGACAAGTCGCTCGAAAAAGCGGTGCGCCGCGCCGAGGACCTGGCCCGCCTGGCGCCGGAAAATCCGGAGTACATGCCGACGCCGTCCAAGCAGGAATACAAGGCCAGCGAAACGTTCTTCCAGAAGACCGCCGATATCGATCCCGAGTTCCGCGCGCAGGTGGCGGCGTACAGCATCGAGAACAGCAAGAAGAATAAACTGGTGGCGGCCGGATTCTTCACCGATTCGTCCTCCTTTACCGCCATCGCCAATTCGAACGGCGTGTTCGGCTTCCAGCGCGATACGGGCCTGGACTTCAGCGTCACCGTACGCACCGAGGACGGCCGGGGCTCCGGCTGGGCCAAACGCAGCGTCGGCGACGCCAGCCTGTTCGACGCCCGTGAAGCGTCCAACGTGGCGATCGAGAAGGCGCTCAAATCGGTCGAGGCCAAGGCGCTGGAGCCGGGCCGCTACACGGTGATCCTGGAGCCGGCGGCGACCTCCGACCTGCTGGCCTACATGTTCAGCGGTTTCGACGCGCGCCAGGCCGACGAGGGACGCAGCTTTCTGTCGAAAAAGGGCGGCGGCAACCGCATGGGCGAGAAGCTGTTCGACGAGCAGATCAACGTCTGGACCGACCCGTGGGACAAGAACGTGGCGGTGCTCCCGTGGGACAACGGCACCATGCTGGCGCGCGAGCACCAGGACCTGATCAAGGACGGCAAGATCAACGCCTTGAACTATTCGATGTACTGGGCCAAGAAGCAGGGTAAACGCGCCATCGGCGCACCCGGCAACATCATCATGGCCGGCACCAACAAGTCGACCGAGGAGCTGATCGCCAATACCAAGAAGGGTGTGCTGGTCACCCGCACCTGGTACATCCGCATGGTCGATCCGCAGTCGGTGCTGCTGACCGGGTTGACGCGCGACGGCACCTTCTACATCGAGAACGGCAAGATCAAGCATCCGATCAAGAACTTCCGCTTCAATGAAAGCCCGGTGACGATGTTGAACAACATCGATGAACTTGGCAAGCCGGAGATCTTGTCGGGCGACGAGTCGGATTACCAGCTGCTGATCCCGGCGATGCGCGTGCGCGATTTCAACTTCACGTCGTTGTCGGACGCGGTGTAACGCACGCATTGGCGGATTACGGCGTTCCGCCTAATCCGCCCTACGTGTTCGTTCGACTGCGGCGCTGCATGCATCACGCGGAACCACGTAGGGCGGATTAGCGAAGCGTAATCCGCCATGTATGCGCCGCCGGCGACGCACGCATGGCCGGCTACCAATCGCGGTCCCATTACATTTTTTCAGGAGTTCATGTGGAACGTCGTTCATTTCTAAAAGTCGGCGCGGCCGCCGGCGGGAGCGTGTTGATACCGGTTTTCGGCAACGCCATCGCGGCCGAGGAGCTGCTCAATCCCATGGCCGTGCGGTTCAAGAAATCGCTGGCCGACGCCGCGATGAACGCGGCCACCAAGGCCGGCGCCAGTTACTGCGACGTGCGCATCGGCCGCTACCTGAACCAGTTCATCACCACGCGCGATCTGAACGTGGAAAACATCGTCAACACGGAATCCTCCGGCGTCGGCGTGCGCGTGATCGCCAACGGCGCCTACGGCTTCTGCTCCACCAACATCATGACGTTGGACTCGGTGGCGGAGGCGGCGCGCCAGGCGGTCGCCATCGCGCGCGCCAACGCCAGGCTGCAAACCGAGCCTGTCGTGCTGGCCCCCGTCAAAGGCGTGGGCGAAGTCGCGTGGGCCACGCCGTTCAAGAAGGACTGGCGCACGGTGCCGATCAAGGAAAAGGCCGAGATGCTGATCGCCGCCAACAAGGCCGGCATGGACGCCGGTGCCAACTTCATGCAGTCGATGCTGTTCCAGGTGAACCAGCAGAAGTACTTCGCCTCCACCGACGGCTCCTACATCGACCAGGACATGCATCGTCTTTGGTCGCCGCTGACCGCGACCGCCGTCGACAAGGCCACCAACCGCTTCCGCACCCGCGACGGCCTGTCGTCGCCGGTCAGCATGGGCTACGAATTCTTCGACGCCAGGCCGGAAAACAAATTCAAGGCCGCCGGCGGCGTCACCACGCTGTACAAGGGCGCCTACGATCTGATCGAGGACGCGCGGGCCGCCGGACGCCAGGCGCGCGAAAAGCTGACCGCCAAATCGGTCGAACCGGGCAAGTACGATCTGGTGCTGTCGCCGGAACACCTGTTCCTGACCATTCACGAATCGGTCGGCCACGCTACCGAACTCGATCGCGTGCTCGGGTACGAGGCCAATTACGCCGGCACCAGTTTCGCCACGCTGGATAAATGGCAAAGCAAAAAATTCAAGTACGGCTCGGACAGGGTCAATTTCGTCGCCGACCGCACCACGCCAGGCTCGCTCGCTTGCGTCGGTTACGACGACGAAGGCGTGCCGGCCAAGCGTTGGGACATCATCAAGGACGGCATCCTGGTCAACTACCAGGCCACGCGCGACCAGGCCCACGTCATCGGCGAGAAGGAGTCGCACGGCTGCTCGTACGCGGACAGCTGGAGCAGCGTGCAGTTCCAGCGCATGCCCAACGTCTCCCTGCAGGCGGGCAAGAAGCCGCTGACGCCCGACGACATGGTCAAGGACGTCAAGAAGGGTATCTACATCCTCGGCCGGGGTTCGTTCTCGATCGATCAGCAGCGCTACAACTTCCAGTTCGGCGGGCAGCTGTACTTCGAGATCAAGAACGGCAAGATCACCAATCCGCTGGAGGACGTGGCCTACCAGTCGAACACCCAGGAATTCTGGAACGCCTGCTCGGCGCTGTGCGACGAACGCGATTGGCGCATGGGCGGCTCGTTCTTCGACGGCAAAGGCCAGCCCAGCCAGGTCAGCTGCGTCTCGCACGGCTCCCCGACGACGCGCTTCAACGGCATCAATGTGATCAACACCGCCCGCAAGATAGGATAGATGATGAAGATGCTGAACCAGCAGGAAGCGAAAGCCATTTGCGACAAGGTCATGGCGCTGTCCAAGGCCGACGAGTGCCGGGTGCAGATCAGCGGCAACCGTCGCGGCAATATCCGCTACGCGCGTAACAGCGTATCGACGGCGGGTCTGGTCGAGAACACGCAGCTGACCGTCAGCGTCGCCTTCGGCAAGCGCCAGGGAACGGCGTCGGTCAACGAGTTCGATGACAAGTCGCTAGAAAAGGCCGTGCGCCGCGCCGAGGAAGTGGCGCGGCTGGCGCCGGAGAATCCGGAGTTCATGCCGGCGATTAAAACGCAGCTGTATAAAGGCTCGGCCACCTACAGCGCGGCCACCGCCGCCATCGATCCGGAATACCGCGCCGAAGTGGCCGCGCAGAGCATCAACTCGGCGCGCAAGAAGGGATTGGTGGCCGCTGGCTTTTTCAGCGATACCACCGGGTTTGAGACCGTGGCCAACTCGAACGGCGTGTTCGGCTACCAGACCCTGACCAATCTGGGCTTCACCGTGACCACCCGCACCGAGGACGGTCGCGGTTCCGGCTGGGTGACCCGCTCGGCCAACGACGCCGGCAGATTCGACGCGCGCGAAGCGTCCGACGTCGCCATCGAAAAGGCGTTGAAATCGGTGGACGCCAAGGCCCTGGAGCCGGGCCGCTACACGGTGATCCTGGAACCGGCGGCGACGTCGGAGATCATCGGCCGCATGTTTGGCGCCTTCGATGCGCGCCAGGCCGACGAGGGCCGCAGCTTCCTGTCGAAAAAAGGCGGCGGCAACCGTCTGGGCGAGAAGCTGTTCGACGAACAGGTCAACCTGTGGGCCGACCCGTGGAATGCGGATGTGCCGGTGCTGGCATGGGACAACGCCTCGATGCTGGCGCGCGAGCGCACGGACGTCATCAAGGGGGGCAAGATCGAATCGTTGGACTACACCCAGTACTGGGCGCAAAAGCAGGGCAAGCGCGCCTTCGGCCGCCATGGCAACATGATCATGTCCGGCGGCGACAAGTCCACCGAGGAGCTGATCGCGTCGACCAGGAAGGGTGTGCTGGTTACGCGCACCTGGTATATCCGCATGGTCGATCCGCAGTCGCTGCTGCTGACGGGGCTCACGCGCGACGGCACCTTCTACATCGAGAACGGCAGGATCAAGCACCCGATCAAGAACTTCCGCTTCAACGAAAGCCCGGTGACGATGCTGAACAATATCGACGAACTGGGTAAGCCGGTCGTCATCGGCGGCGACGAGGTGCGCTTCCAGATGATGATCCCGCCGATGAAGGTTCGCGATTTCAACTTCACCTCGTTGTCGGACGCGGTGTAAAGGCCGGGACCGCGCGTGGCCAATTACGATTTCTACTTCACCCGCCTGACTTACGGGTCGGGCGACTGGGACGTCGATGTCCGCATGCCGAGCAATGTGCTCAATTCGCTGGTCGAATACACGACCTTGCGGGTCGATCCGGTCGAGCGCATCGTCGCGCTGTCCGATCCCAAGATGCTGGAGGCGCCGTTCTGCTATCTCGCCGGCCACAAGCTGGTGCAGTTCACGGCCGCCGAACGTAAAAACCTGGAGCGCTATGTCAAAGGCGGCGGCTTCCTGTTCGTCGACGACTGCAATCACGACATCGACGGACTGTTCGCGAAATCGTTCGAAGGCGAGATCGCCAGCATCTTCGGCAAGAGGGCGTTGCGGAAGATCCCGAACAACCACCCGGTGTATTCGAGTTTCTTCAAGTTCGACGGCCCGCCCAACACCAGCGTGGAGCTGAATGGCTGGGGCGACGATCTGGTGCACGACTACCTGAAGGCGGTGGAGATCGGCGGCCGGCTGCGGCTTTTATACAGCAATAAGGACTACGGCTGCGAGTGGGATTACGACTTCCGCAATAAGCGGTTTCTCGCGATCGACAACACCCGCTTTGCGGTCAATATCATTCAATATGCTTTGGGAGCTTGAAGATGGGCGCAATCGCCTGGAGTGAAAGTGAAATCGGCGCGTTGAGCGCCAAGGTGGCGGCGCTGAAGGCGAGCATGTCGAAGGTGATCATCGGCCAGGAGAACGTGATCGATTCGCTGATCATCTGTCTGCTGGCCGGCGGCCACGCGCTGGTGGAGGGTGTGCCGGGCCTGGGCAAGACGCTGCTGGTCAAGTCGCTGTCGCAGGCGACCGAGATGGACTTCCACCGCGTGCAGTTCACACCCGACCTGATGCCGTCCGATATCGTCGGCACCGAGATCCTGGAAGAGGACCACGCCACGCGCAAGCGCGAGTTCCGCT
>JBDSKP010000336.1:0-5476 GCA_039916925.1 Duganella sp. | reverse complement strand
CGCCGGCCGGCGCGCGGCGCGGCAGCGGACCGGCGACGGTCCAGCCGATGTTGCCCTTGTCGTCGCCACCGACGAAATTCTGCGCCGGGATGCCCAAGGTCGGCGCGACCGCCAGCGCCTGGTCGAGCGTATCGGCCCATTCCAGCTTTTGCGTGTTGACGTTGACGGCGGCCGGCGTATGCGCGGTCCAGTGCACGGCGTAGCTGCGGCCCATCGCCTCGCGGATCGGGCCGAGCGAGGTCTCGCGCACGACCAGCGTCTCGGCCGGCGCGCCCTTGACCAGGATCGTCTCCTGGTGCGCCGTCGGCGTCTCCCAGCCGGCCTGCGTACGCACCTGCCCCGGCCTGGCGGGATCGGCTTCGAGCGCGATCAGGTCCAGATAATCGCCGTAGCTGTTGGTAAAGCCCCAGGCGACATGGCCGTTGCTGCCGACCACCACCACCGGCGTGCCGGGCAGGGTGACGCCGACCACGCGCCGCTGGCCGCCCTTCCCGTCCGGGAACTGCAAGGCCGCGCGGTACCAGGTGTTGGGCAGCTGTATGCCCAGGTGCATATCGTCGGACACGATGGCGCCGCCGCTGTCGCTGCGGCTGCCGGCCACCGCCCAGTTGTTGCTGCCGACGGTGTTGAACCATTCGGCGGACAACGGCGCCGCCGCCATTTTCGACAACGGCGCGGTGCCGGCCGTTCCGGGCTTGCCCCACCACGCCGGCGCCGCCGCCGGAATCGGCGCGGGTTCGCCCGGCACCGATTCGGCGTCGAGCGGCGCGTCCCATTGCGTCGATTCCGGCGCCAGGAAGGCGCGCTGCTCGTCGGACGCGTTTTCGGCCAGCCAGCCGCGCGACAGTTCACGCGGCAGCATGTTCCCTTGGAGATCGAAATACATCGCCCAGATCACCAGCAGCGAATCGCTGGCCGACCAGGCGCGCGGTGGCATGCCCACCAGCGCGTATTCAAACGGTTTGACGCTCAGCGCCTCCAGACCGGCGTTGACGCCGGCGGTGTAGCGTTCGAGCAGCGCGCGGTCCGGCGCCGGCATGGCCTTGAGCGCGACATCGGCGCGGGCGCGGAAGCGGTGGAAGCGGCGCGCCTTATCCATCGGCAGCGCGCGCGCGCCGAATAGTTCGGACAACTCTCCGGCCGCCGCCCGGCGCAGCAAATCCATCTGGAAGTAGCGCTCCTGGGCGTGCACGAAGCCGGTGGCGTAGGCGACATCGAGCCGGCTGCCGCCGCTGATGACCGGGACGCCGCGCTCGTCGCGGGCGACGCTGGCGGTGGTCGCGAGTCCCGCCGCCTTGCGCGTGCCGTCCAACGCGGGCAGACTGCCGCGCAAATACAGCCAGGCCGCCAACAGCGCCAACACCAGCAACCCCACCGCCACCAGCAAGACCCGCCTGGACCACACCGTCAGCCTGCTCTTTTGCATACGACTCCCGCAATTGGATCAATCCGGCAATAGTGCCAGATAACCCACCCCGCAGGCAATCGGGCTGCCCCGACGGCGCAACATGATTGACCATGTCAACCCTCCACAAAGAGAGTGCGCGCACAGAGGCGCCCGCCCCGGCGGGCCTACCATGGCGTTTTCGACAACCTGAAAAAGGGAGGACCGCCATGGATGACGTCACCAACATGCAGGACTGCATCGACGCCTGCACCAACTGTCACCAAGCCTGCCTGCAAACGGCGCTGACGCACTGCCTGCGGATGGGCGGGCGCCATGCCGCGCCGGACCACCTGCGGCTGATGCTCGACTGCGCCGCCGTGTGCCAGCTGTCGGCCAATCTGCAGTTGAGCGGATCGCCGTTCGCCGACCGCCAGTGCGGCCTGTGCGCCGAGGTGTGCCACGCCTGCGCCCTGAGCTGCCGCGACCTCGATGGCATGGAGGAGTGCCTGCGCGCCTGCGAGGTGTGCGAACACACCTGCCGCCAGATGGCGGCCATGGCCGCCTAGGCGATCTGGTAGATGTCCTTCGCCACTTCCCGCACGTAGCGCAGCAACAGCGACGCGCCGGGGGACATCAAATGGCCGTCCACAGTGATGATGCCGAAAGCGTCCATGCGGCACGGCAGCTCGATCGGCAGAATGTTGAGCACACCCTGCGACTCGTAATACTTGGCCACCGCGATCGGCATGACGTTGAGCGCGTCGGTCTGCTGCAGCAGCGGTTTAATCAGCAGCACCGCCGTGGTGTCGACCACGTTGCCCGGCACTTCCAGGCCGGCGCGGCGGAACATCAATTCGCAGCGCGCGCGCAGGATGCTGCCCTGCGGCGGCAGTATCCACGGCTGCCCGGCGATGTCGCGCAGCTGCAGGTTGCGCGCCTTGAGCAGCGGATGGCCGGGACGCACGACCGCGCACGCCGGCTCGTCGCCCAGTTCCTCGTAGCTCAGCCCCTGGGCGCTTTGACGCTCGGGTATGCGGCCGATCATGAAATCGAGCCGGCCGCGCTGCAACTGCTCGAGCAGGATGTTGGACTGCTCCATCTCGACGCCGATGCGCAGCCGCGGCGAGGCCTGCTTGGTTCGCGTGATCGCCTGCGGCAGCAGCGAGATCCCCGGCGTCATGATGGTGCCGATGTCGACCTGCCCGGTCAGGCCGGCCTTGATGGCGACGATGTCCTCGTGCGCCAGCGACAGGCTGGTGAGCGCCATGCGGGCGTGGCGTATCATCGTCTCGCCGTAGATGGTCGGCTCCATGCCGCGCGGCAGCCGGTCGAACAGCTGCACGCCGAGCATCTCCTCCAGGTCCTTGAGCTGCTTGGACGCGGCCGGCTGCGTCATGTGCAGGTCTTCGGAGGCCCGGTGGATGTTGCGTTGTTCGTCCAGCGCGATCAGCAGCAGCAGCTGGCGCGTTTTGAGGCGCGCGCGCAGGAACCAGTTCGAATTAGTATCCATAGGAAAATGATATCACAATCGGTATTAATATAAGGTCAATATCGATCGTTCGAATATCACTTGCAAGCCGAACTAGGATTGGCCGCCGGCCCTTCCTTGGTTTGCTTGATGAACGGGATGGTGCCGTCGGCGTTGTACTGGAACTCCTCCACCGCGACCGAACGGCGGTACTCGCCGCCGGTCGGCAGCTTGTCGTTATGGTAGAAGATATAGCTTTTGCCGTTGAAGTCCACGATCGCCTGGTGGATGGTCTTGACCTTGGCGTTCTTCTCCATGATCACGCCACGGAACTGCCACGGGCCGGTCGGGCTGGTGGCGGTCATGTAGGCGGTCGTCTCCGGGAAGTCGCGCGAATACGACAGGTAGTAGATGCCCTTGTGCTTGTGCAGATACGGCGCCTCGGTGAAGCGGTCCATGCCCACCGTGTGGATCGGACCATCGAATTCGATCATGTTCGGTTTGAGCTTGGCGTACTTGAGCACCGTGTTGCCCCAGTAGAGATAGGCCTGGCCGTCGTCGTCGACGAACACGCCCGGATCGATATCGTCCCAGGCGATCGGCGCCTGCAGCGTCATGTCGTTGGTGACCAGCGCCGAACCGCGCGCGTCGACGAACGGGCCTTCCGGCTTGTCGGAGACGGCCACGCCGATGGCGCGGCCGGGAATGGTCGCGTGATCGACCGTCGAATAGAAGTAGTACTTGCCATCGCGCTTGGTGATGTCGGCGGCCCAGGCGTCGACCTTGCCGATCGCCCATTTGAAGGCGGACGGCTTGATCGGCGAACCACGGTCGGTCCAGTTCTTCATGTCGCAGCTGCTGTAGAGGCGCCACTCCTTCATCACATAGTCTTTATCCGTGGTCGAGGCGCCGTCGACGCCGACGTACAGGTAGACGGTGCCGTTTTCCACGTAGGCCGACGGATCGGCCGTGAACAGCTTGGGAAGTATCGGGTTGGCGGCGTGCGCCACGTTTGCGGCGGCAAACACCGCCCCCGCCGCTGCGATGGCGGCAAATCTCGTCAGTGTTGTCAAAGCTCTCTCCAGTGTTATATTTTATTTTTTTGTCGTGGCGCCGATCGCCATCAGGCGCTGCACCACGCAGAATACAAACAACAGACCGCCGATGACGATCTTGGTCCACCACGAACTGAGGGTGCCGTCGAAGGCGATCAGCGTCTGGATGGTGCCCAGTACCAGCACGCCGGACAGCGCGCCGGCCACATAGCCGTAGCCACCGCTGAGCAAGGTGCCGCCGATGACGACCGCCGCGATGGCGTCCAGCTCCGTGCCCTGGGCGTGCAGCCCGTAACCGGACAGCATGTAGAACGAGAACAGCACGCCGGCCAGCGCCGCGCAAAAGCCGCTGAACGCGTAGATCAGCACCTTGGTGCGCGCCACGCGCAGGCCCATCATCAGCGCCGATTGCTCGTTGCCGCCGACGGCGTAGATGGCGCGGCCGAACGGCGTGCAGTGCGCCACGTAGATGGCGACGGCCAGCATCGCCAGCGCGATCAGCGCGCCGGGTGACAGGAAGCCGCCCAGCACCGGCACCTGCGTCTGCGACATGGCGACGAAGAACGGATCATCGATGGTGATCGAGTTGATGCTGATCAGGTAGCACAGGCCGCGCGCCAGGAACATCCCGGCCAGCGTGACGATGAACGGCTGCAGCTTGAAGTAATGGATGATGGCGCCCATCGCCGCGCCGAAGCCGGCGCCGAGCACCAGCGAGATCGCGATCACCAGCGGCGGCGGCACGTGCCAGGTTTGCAGCAGCCAGGCCGAGATCATCGTCGTCAGCGCCAGCACCGAGCCGACCGACAGGTCGATGCCGCCCGACAGGATCACAAAGCTCATGCCGACCGCGATCACCAGCAGGAAGGCGTTGTCGATCAACAGGTTGAACATCACCTGCAACGACAGGAAACCCGGGTAGGCGGCGCCGCCGGCGCCCAGCAACAGCACCAGCAGCATCACCGTCACCAGCGAGGTGAAATACGGCGACGACGTCAGGCCGCGCAGGCGTGGCGCCTTGTTACCGGCCTTGGCGCCGGCGACGGCGCCGTTCATGACGTTTGCGCTCATGATGCGATACCTTTCGAGCGGGCCGGGAAAACGCGGCGCCACATGTTTTTGAATTCGGCCGACTGCGAGATACAGACCAGGAACACCACCACCGATTTGACGACCATGTTCACCTCCGGCGGCAGGCCGAGGGAGTAGATGGTGTAGGTCAGCGTTTGAATGATCAAGGCGCCGATCACGCTGCCGGCCAGGCTGAATTTGCCGCCGGCCAGCGAGGTGCCGCCCAGCGTGACGGCCAGGATCGCGTCCAGCTCGAGCAGCAGGCCGGCGTTGTTGGCGTCCGCGCTCTTGATGTTCGCGCTGATCATCAGGCCGGACAGGCCGGCGCAGGCGCTGCAGAACAGGTAGACGAAGAAGATCAGGGTGGCGGTCTTCAAGCCGGCCAGCCGGGCCGCGACCGGGTTGATGCCGACCGACTGGATGAACAGGCCGAGCGCCGTCTTGCGCATCATCAGCGCGATCGCGATGAACACCACGGCGACGATGAACAGCGAA
>JBDSKP010000335.1:0-4036 GCA_039916925.1 Duganella sp. | reverse complement strand
CAGCGCCAGCCAGCCGCCGCGCGAACCGGACAGGATGGAGGCGACCATGCCGCACAGCAGCGCGACGACCGGCAGCCACGCCAGCTTGGTGTTGCGGAAGGCGGCCATGCCGCACAGGCCCATCAGGCCGGAGGCCAGCGCCAGGTTGCCGAACGTGATCGCGTGGTGGGTGAAGCCGACCGCGCGGCCGTACTCGACGCCGTTGAGGGTCTGGTAGATGGCCAGCAGCGCCGCCGCCACCGTGGTGGCGCACAGCCCCATCCAGAAGTAGCGGGTGCGCGGGCGCAGATGGTACATGACGCCGATGCACGTCAGGCCCAGCAGCAGGCGCGACGGGCCGTCGAGCGTGCGCAGCTCCTGGTGGTCGAGCACCAGCCGCAGCAACGACACCACGAAATAGGCGGAGAACGCCAGGATCACGCCGGAGAGCTCGAACCAGTACTGCTGGTAGGCGCTCCAGACGCGGCGGAAACGGATCAGGAAGATCAGCAGGATCACCAGTTGCACCGCGCCGAGGCCGGATTTACTGCCCAGGGCCAGCGCCGGCAGGGCAAACAGCAGCGTGGAGGCGAGCGGGCTCCCTTTTTCGGGCAGTGGTGGCAGGTTGCTGGCAGTATTCATTGGCGCACGGGGCGGATCGGGATGGCCGCAGCGGAAAAGGCGGATTATAGCAGTTCATTGTGGCGTCACCCGCCGCCGCGGCGGCGCCCGCCGGCTTGTCGCTCACGCCGCGATGGGTGATAATCAACCCGCCCCGGGCGCCGCCCGACGACGGAAAGAACGCGTGTCGCAAGAAAAGAATATCATCGCCGGCAACGCGCCGCGCATTCTGGTCATCTCGCCCAACTGGATCGGCGACGCGGTGATGGCGCAGCCGCTGCTGCAATTGTTGCACGCGGCCCATCCGGGGCAGGCCATCGACGTGCTGGCGCCGCCGGCGGTGTCGCCGGTGTGGCGCCAGATGGCCGAGGTCGACGAGGTGCTGGAGACGCCGTTCCGCCACGGCGCGCTGCAGCTGCGCGAGCGCTGGAAATACGCGCGGCTGCTGCGCCGGCGCGGCTACGACCAGGCCTACGTGCTGCCCAACACGATCAAGTACGCGCTGATCCCGTGGCTGGCCGGCATCAGGCGGCGCGTCGGCTACAAGGGCGAAAGCCGGCATGGGCTGATCAACGTCATGCACCACGACGAAACGCCGCCACGGCCGATGGTGGCGTTTTACGCCGCGCTGGCCGGCGCCCCGGTGGCGGCGCTGCCGCGTCCCCGGCTGGTGGCCAGCGCCGCCCAAATCGCCGCCGTCTGCGCGCGCACCGGCATCGATCCGGCGCGGCCGGTGGTGGCGTTCGCGCCGGGGGCCGAATTCGGCGGCGCCAAGCGCTGGCCGGCGCGTCATTTCGCCGGTCTGGGGCTGGCCATCCTGGCCAACGGGCCGTCCACGCAGATCGCCCTGCTCGGGTCGCCCAAGGACAAGCAGGCGTGCGCCGACGTGGCGGCCGGCATGCCGGCCGGCGCGGCCGTGTTCAACCTGGCCGGCGCCACCAGCCTGGCCGAGGCGATCGCCTTGATCGCGCACACGTCGGCGGTGGTGGCCAACGATTCGGGCCTGCTGCATATCGCCTCGGCGCTGAACCGCCCGGTGGTGGCGCTGTACGGCCCGACCGATCCCGATCACGCGCCGCCGTTTTCCGACTTGGCGGCGTCGATTTCGCTGCGCCTCGACTGCTCGCCGTGCAGGCAGCGCGAATGCCCGCTCGGCCATCAGAACTGCATGGTGCAAATGGCGCCGGAGCTGGTGTGGCGTAGCTTGCGGCCGATGTTGGCGTGAGCGATACCCCTCAGCGCTCGCTGACGCGGCGCAGCGCCTCGCGCGCGATCGGCGCCGACACGACGTGGGCGCCGTCGAATTCGGCGTACCGCACATCGTAGGCTTCCGTCGCCAGCTGCGTGGCGATGGCGCGGCCGCGCTCGACGGGCAGCACCAGGTCGCCGCTGCCGTGCGCGACGAACACGCGCGGGCGCTCGACCCGCTGCAACGGTCTCATGAAGCCCGGCGAAAACGCCAGGATATCGCTGAACAAATCGCCGTTCATCAGGCCCACCGACAGCGCGTACGAGGCGCCGTCGGAAAAACCGCCGATGACCACGTGGGCGTCGACGTCGTAGCGCCGCATGGTCCACGCGAGCGCGCGGTCGAGGAAGGCCAGGTCCGGGCCGTAGCCGCCGCGGATCACGTCCCAGCTGTCCATCAGCGAGCGCGGTATCAGCAGCAGCGCGCCGTGGCGCGTCGCGTGCGCCAGCGCGATGTCGTCGGCGCCGCCGAGCAGCTGGCGCACGCCGTGCAGCAGCACGATCAACTGCAGCGGGGGCGCCGACGCGTCGCCGGCCTGCGGCGGCACATGCAGGACCGCCCGGCGGCCGTTGGCGAAGGCCAGCTTGTGGTGGCCGGGCGGCAGCGGCAGCGGCGCCTCGTGCTGTTGCAGCGCCGTGCGCCGCAACGCCGGACGGGCGTGCAGATGGCCGTCGCTATACGGGGATGGCGGCGCCGGCGGGGAAGGGGACTGGGTTGCCAAGGCGCCTGCCCATGCCGCTACTTGGGCGTGCGGACGTAGGAGGTCAACTCCCAGCTGTCGCGGTTGAAGATGCGGCCCTGCCAGTCGGTGTCGCGGTAATCGAGCTTGACGAAGTTGTTCAGCGCGGGGACGAACCAGACCGTTTCGGTCAACTGGCCGTTGCCGCCGGTGCTGCCGGTGGCGTCGCCGCGATAGAGCGCCTCGACCACCACCTTGATGGCGTCGAACTCGCCGGCCGGCACCTTGACCTTTTCCCAGTCCAGCACCTTGCCCTTGATGGTGTAGCGCCATTGCTTGCCCAGCTTCTGGTTGTCGCCGGTGGCCTCGGTGCTCCATTCCTTGCCCGGCGTGAGCGGGAACGCGAAGCGCGCGAACGACGGCGAGAAGTGCATCGAGCCACGGTCGACCGGGTTCATCTCGGCGCTGAACAGCTGCCTGGTCAGCAGCGCGTTGCTGGCCGCGCGGCGCACGTCGACGTGCACGCCGGCGTCGTCGACGGCGGTCACCTCCATCTTGTTGACGTTGCCTTTGACGCCTTTCCACACATCGGTGTACTGGTAGGTCCAGGAGTCGCCGACGGCGGGCGAGGGCGCCGGCGCGGGCAGGTGCGCCTCGGCCAGCGCGAACGGTCCGGCCAGGACCAGGCAAAGGGCGGTACAAGTTTTCAGGGTGCCGCTAATACGCATGCTGTCTCCTTTAATTGTAATTTGTCCGCCCACACTATCACAATCGGAAGGCCGCGGGACGGTTTTGAAACCCGCACTGCGACACGGGGTCGTACCCGACGGGTACGACCCCTAAGCGGTATGGTTTGCGTATCGCTAAAGGGAGGCGGGGGGATGCCCGTGCGGGGTCATCGTCGCGCCGGGTCGTAGGACAGCACCGGCTTGTAGCCCTCGGGCGCGATCGACGTGTCGAAAGGATAGGTGGCGAAATTGCCCTGGTCGACCATGCCCAGCTGGACCAGCATGGTGTGCGGCAGCTCCGGGCCGCGCTTTTCCAGCAGGTTGACGGTGGCGTTGATGGCCACCCTGGCCTGGCTGACCCCCTTGGTGTCGGCCGCGGCGTAGATGTCGCGCTTGCGTATCAGCTGCGCGATCTCGCCGGTGAGGTCGTAGGCGACCAGCCGGATCTTGTCGCCCAGGCCGGCCTCCCTCAGCGGCCCGAGCGCGGCGGGCGCGCAGCCGGTGCAGCCGATCAGGTAATCGAGCCTGGCGCCATGCCTGGACAGCAGTTCGGTCGCCAGACGCGCCTGGCCGGCGAAGTCGCTGTCGCCGTAGCGGATGTCGAGGATGTTCACCTTGATGGGCGCTTCCTGGGCGGCGATGCGGGTGCCGTCGACCTCCCCTTTGACCCAGCCGGCGCCCATCGGGCCGGGCAGCAGCGCGATATTTATCGATCGCAGCCCGCGCCGCTGGGCGTCGCGCACCACCCAGCGGGTGGCCTCCAGGCCCATGCCGCGCAGC
>JBDSKP010000334.1:0-5868 GCA_039916925.1 Duganella sp. | reverse complement strand
GCCGTGGCCGTCCTGGATCGTACGGGTGCGCGGCGCACGCGCGGCGGCGCGCCTGCCGCCGTATCTGTGGCGGCTGTGGCGCGCGGCGGGCGCGCCGAGTTGCTATGGCGGGCGCGGCGCCATTGCCGTCACCCATCTGGCCAGCGGCGAGTTTCCGTTCATCCGTTACGAAACGGGCGACATCGGCGCGCTCGATCCGCGGCCGTGCCGCTGCGGGCGCGGCTTGCCGCTGCTCAAGCGGATTGAAGGCAGGACCACCGATTTCGTCGTCGCCCGCGACGGCACCGTCATGCACGGGCTGGCGCTGATCTATATCCTGCGCGACCTGCCGCAGGTGCGCGCCTTCAAGATCATCCAGGAAAGCCTGAACTGCACGCGCGTGTTGGTGGTGAGCGTGGGCGGCCTGCCGCCGGCGCTGCACCTGAGCATCGTCAGCCAGTTCCGCGCGCGGCTGGGATCGTCGGTCGAGATCGTGATCGAAGAAGTCGCGACCATCCCGGCCGAAGCCTCGGGCAAGCATCGCTACGTCATCAGCAAGGTGCCCGCCGGCTAAAAAGGAGCGACTTCGGCCGCCACCCGCCGCGCCATCGCGCTTTCCAGCGGATGATCGAGGTGATAGCGGTCCCTCGCGGCGCGCTGCGCGGCCTGGTGCGCGGCCAGCGTCTCCGGCCTCAGCTCGACGCCGAAATCCGCCGGCACATCGTCCTTGCCACCGAACATGCGGCGGAAGACCACCCACGCGGCCATCACGGCCACGAACGTCAGGCCGCGCCCCCACCGCCGTGCCGGCCGCTTCCCGCGCGGCGCCAGCCAGGCGCGGTGCGGCACGAGGTACAGGCCGTGCAGGCCGCCCCGGACGACAAAGGTCCAACCGGCGCCATGCCACAGGCCGCCCAATATCATGGTCAGCATCAGGTTGCGGTAGCGCGCCGGTTGTCCCGAGCGGTTGCCGCCCAGCGGCACATATAAATAGTCGCGCAGGAAGCGGGACAAGGTCATGTGCCAACGGCGCCACCAGCACCGACAAGGGATCGGCCAGGAAGATCTTCTTGGCCAGCCCCATGACGAAGATCGAGATGCCAACGGCGAAGTCGGCCGCGTTCGGCGCCGGACGGGCATCGAACTGCGGCATCATTTCCTTGTGATGCAGCACCGGGCCGGCGATCAAATGGGGGAAATAGCCGACGAACAAGGTGTAATGGATGAAGCGGTACTCTCCGGCCAGGCCGCGATGGCAATCGACCAGAAAAGCGATCTGCGTGAACGTGAAAAACGAAATGCCGATCGGCAAAACGACCGCCCAGCCCGGCAATTGGGCGCCCGCCACGTGGTTGAAGCTGTCGAGGAAGAAGTTCGCGTATTTATAATAGGCCAGCAGCGACAGGTTGGCCGCCAGCGCGAACACCAGCCAGCGCCAGCCAACAATGTCCCGCGTACACCACCGGCAAATACAAAAACAAAAAACCCAGCGAATTAAACAGCACGACGCTCTTCCTGCGTCGCGCAGCCGCGCCGGTACAGTTCCTGGTAACAATCGGCGATCTGCAGGGCTACCCGCTGCCACGTGAATTTCTCCACCAGCGCGCGCACCTCGGCCCGCCGTGGCGGCCGCGCGACGAAATCGACGATGGCCGTGCACAGGGCGTCGGTGTCGTTCCAGCGCAACTGCCGCAGCGCGAAACCGCTGGCCGGCAGGCTCAGCGCGCTTTCATTGGTCATCACCACCGGGGTGCCGGCGGCCAGCGCCTCCAGCACCACCAACGGATAGACCTCACCCTGGCTGGGCAGCGCCAGCACCGAGGCGGCCGCGTAGGCGCTGGCCAGCAGCGCGTCATTGTGGTCGAGCTGGCCGAGCCAGTGCACCCTCGGCGAGGCCAGCAGCTCCTGCAGGTAATCCTCGTGCTGGCGCTGCGCGCTGCCGATCAGTACGATGGGCAGCTCGCGCTTTTCCAGCGCCTTGACCAACGCCAACTGGTTTTTGTACGGCGAAATGGCGCCCACCATCAACACGAACGGGCCGTTCAAGCCCGTGTGCCGGACGAAGGCCTGCCGGTCCGAACTGAAAAAGCGCGGGCTGATGCCGTTGGGCAGCACCCGTATCTTGCCGCCGTCGGTGCGGAAGCCGTCGACGATGGCGTCGCGCTCGGCCGGGCCCAGCGCGATGACCATCTGCGCCAGTTGCAGCGCGCGCTTGGTTTGCGCATAGCTGGTTTGCACGTTCCACCCGGTCAGGTGGCCGGTCAGGCCGTCGGCCAGCCGGGCCCGCAAACCCGCCGATTTGGTCCAGCTCGGCGACAGCAAGGCCGACAGCGCCACCGGCACACCCATCTCGGTGGCCAGTTCCACCAGCCGGTAGTTGCCGTTAATGGCGGAAAACACATGGATGACGTCGAAGCTACCGAGCCGCTGGTGGTTGGGGTCGACCAGCTCGACATGCAGCGACGGGACTTTCAGCTGGCGCAGCGCGTCCATCGTCGACCGCACTTGCACCTGCAAGCCGCCCTCGCGCTGGAACAACATGGGGTATGACAGGATGCCGACTCGCATACGTTATCCTTCGCGGTGTGTGGTTGGCGGCGCCCGCCTCGGCAAACAGCGCGCCATGCTGACCATGCTATACAAGCCGGATCGGCCACCGATGATGCGTATCAAGAGAATTGCCGCGTCCGGCGATCGCCATCACACCAAGCCGTCGTAGAAGGCGCGCACCTGCTTGCCGACGATTTCTTCGCTGTAGCGCTGCTCGACCTCGGCCCTGCCCTTGCGCCCCATGTCGGCGCGCCGCTCCGGATCGATCAGCAGCGCGGCCACCATCGGCGCCGCGTTCTTCAGGTCGCCTTCCGGGATCAGGATGCCACCCTCGCTGCCGCGCAGGATGTCGGCGCTGCCCGGCACGTCGGTCGCCACGGCCGGGACGCCGCACGCCATCGCCTCGATCGTCGAGATGCCGAAGCCCTCGTTGCGGCTCAGCAGCAAATGCACGTCCAGCGCCGGCAGCAACTCCTCGACGGCCGGCACGAAACCGGTGAAGATCACGTACGGCGCAAGGCCCATGCGCTCGGCTTGCTTTCTAACGTCCGCCTCCAGCGGGCCGGTGCCGGCCAGCACCAGATACAGGTCGGGAAAGGCCTTGCGCAACATGCCCAGCATCGCCAGCGCGGTGCCCGGTTGTTTCCGCTCGGACAAGCGGCCGATCGATCCGATCACCAGCGCGTCGTCCGGCACCCGCAGCCTGCGCCGCGCCGCCAGCCGCAACGCCGCCGATGGCCGGAAGCGCCGCGTGTCGACCGAGTTGGGGATCACCGCCAGCCGGGTCGACGGCGCGATGTAGGGCCGATACAGCGCCATGAAATGCGCCATCGCCGACTCCGACACGGCGTAGATGCCGCGCACGCCGCCGAACGCTTGCTTGAGCAACGGTTGGTGCCAGTCGTTGAAGCTGGCCGGCTGGAAGGCATTGTGCACGCTGATCACGGCCGGCAAGCGGCAGCGCCGCGCCAGCCACAGCACCGAGGCGCCGTAATTTGTCCAGCACAGCGCGACGTGGACCAGGTCGGCCCGGAACGCCCGCAGCCTGCGCCCCGCCAACAGCCGCGCGCGCCACAGGTTGAGCCGGCGCCACTCCCATTGCTCGAAAAACAGCGGCGGTTCGTACTCCGCCAAGCTGATGCGCTCGCCGGCCAGCCGCCGCGCCCAGTCGGCCACGCCGGCGAAACGCCGCATCGCCAGGCCGCTGTCGTAGCCGGCCGCCCGCAGGTAGCGCACTTCCTGGGCCATGCGCAGCTCCATGCCGCCCAACTCGCCGGAATAACTGGTCACGAGAATGTTCTTGCGGCCGCTTTGGGCGTTGCGCCGGCCAAGCCTGGCCTCGTGAAAATAGCCCTGGAGGAAAGCCAGTTCCCGGCGCCGCCGGAACACGCCGTCGCGGTCGCGCCGCGCCGCCGCGTGCAGCAGCCGCGCGCATTCGAGCACGTAGCGCCGCAACATCCAGCGCGGCACGCCCAGCAGCTCGGGATACATGCCGGCCCGGTCTTGCCGGTACTTGCCGCAGCCACAACGCCACGCCTTCCGCAGGATATAGGCCGAGGCCCAGTCCGGAACGACCGCGCCGCCGAACACCGCGTAATCCGGGTGTTCCCGTGCGCAAGCTTCCCACCGCCGCAGCCAGTCGCGCCCGGGCCTGGCGGCGGCGTCGGTGAAGATCAACAGGTCGTCGGCGCCGGCATGCTCGCCCAACACGGTCTCCAGCGCCGGGTTCAGGGCCACGTGTTCGCCGCGCCTGGGCGCGTGCAGGCGGCGCAGCGGCAGCCGGTCCGTGTGGCGCGCGACCAGGGCGGCGATGTCGTCCGTGCCGCCGTGGTCGACGATGAGCAGTTGCCACGGCCGGTCGGGCGCGTCCAGGCGGCAATAAGCATCCAGCACGGCGGGCAGAGTCGCCAGACCATCGTCAGTAGCCATGAGAACAGTCAACAAGCGGCCCCCTCCTTTGTCCTAAGCTTGCTAAGGTTAAAAAACCAGTGTACTGACAGACTCCCGCATAACCTTGAGCCGGATCAACGACTGCCAACCGCATGCGCGACATCCTCGTCACCCTGATCGTTTTCGCCAGCTTGCCGCTGATCGTCAAGAACCCCGTCAACGGCGTATTGATGTGGATCTGGATCAGCGTCATGAATCCGCACACCCAGGGCTGGGGCTTCGCGACGACCTTCCCGTTCGCCTTCATCATCGCCGTGACCACCATCTTCAGCGTGGCCATCTCGAGGCAGCCGAAGACGCTGCCGCCGTCGGGCATCACCGTCACGCTGATCGCCTTCATCGTGTGGATGAACGTGACGACCTTGTTTGCGATCTTTCCCGAGTCGGCCGCCGGGCAATGGAACAAGGTGATGAAGATCATGCTGATGAGCCTGGTGACGATGGCGGTGATCCGCAAGCGCGAGGATATCCAGCGGATGATCTGGATGTTGACCTTGTCGTTAGGCTACTACGGCGTCAAGGGCGGCATCTTCACCGTGCGCAGCGGCGGCGGCGAGCGCGTCTGGGGGCCGGACAACACCTTTATCGGCGACAACAACGCCATCGCGCTGGCGCTGATCATGACCATCCCGCTGATGCGCTATCTGCAGCAAAGCAGCGACAAGAAGTGGGTCTGGCACGCGATGAACGCCATGATGCTGCTGTCGGCGCTGGCCGCGCTGGGCTCCTACTCGCGCGGCGGCCTGCTGGCGATCGCCGCGATGCTGGCTTTCATGTGGCTCAAGAGCAACAGCAAGATGACGGGCGCCGTCGTGCTCCTGCTGCTGGCGCCGCCGCTACTGCTGTTCATGCCGGACCGCTGGGGCCAGCGCATGGACACCATCGGCGAATACCAGAGCGACGATTCGGCCATGGGCCGCATCAACGCCTGGCACATGGCCTACAACCTGGCCAAGGACCGTTTCTTCGGCGGCGGCTTCGAGTTGGCCGAACCGTCGACCTTCCTGCTGTACGCGCCCAATCCGGACGACGTCCACGCCGCGCACAGCATCTACTTCCAGGCGCTGGGCGAACACGGCTTCGTCGGCCTGGGCATCTATCTGTTGCTGGGCGCGCTCACCTGGCGCTCGGCCGACTGGATCGTGCGCCACAGCCGCGACATCCCCGATCTGGCCTGGGCCGGCGGCCTGGCCAAGACGATACAGGCCAGCATGATCGGCTTCGCCGTCGGCGGCGCCTTCCTCAGCCTGTTGTATTTCGACGTACCTTATTACCTGATGGCGGCCGTGGTGGCGATCCGCGTCCTGGTCGCGCGGCGCCGGGCCGAGCTGGCCGCCCCGGTCGCCGTCAAGCCGGTGCGGCCGGCGCGGCCCGCGGCCGGGGCGGCGC
>JBDSKP010000333.1:0-4092 GCA_039916925.1 Duganella sp. | reverse complement strand
CCAGCGAGGGGGTGTGCGCGTCGGCGCTGTCGACGGCTCTGTCCAAGGCCCTGGCCTTCCTGTCGCTGGAGGACGGCGCGGTGATGGTGCTCAGGGACGACGCGCTGCACGTGTTGGCCAGCCAGGGACAGGTGCCGCCGGTCGGCGCCCGCCTGGCCTACGCCGCCGCGCTGCAGGCGGCGCTGCAACCGGGTCCGCGTCCACCGCTGGTGCGGCAGGACGTCGTCAGCGGCCTGCGTATCGGCCGCGAACAGCGGGTCGGCCTGGAAGTGCTGGTGCCGCTGTGCCTCGACGGGAAAAATCGCGGCATGCTCGCCCTGCTCAGCGCCCAGGCGGCGCCGCTGCCCAATCAGGACGACCTGCTCACGCTGCAGGCGCTGGCGACGATGCTGGCGGCGGTGCTGGCGGCACCGCAGAACGCGCCGCGCGTGGCGGCGCCGGAAGCGGCCGAGATGTTAAAGGTGCTGACCCCGCGCGAGCTGCAGGTGTTCGCGCTGCTGCCCAGCGGCTGGACCAACGCCGCCATGGGCGAACATCTGGGCATCGCCGCCGGCACCGTCAAGGTCCACGTCGAGCGCATCCTGCACAAGCTCGATCTGAACGACCGCACGCAGGCGGCGGTGCGCGCGGCCGATCTGGGATTGGGCGCATGACAAGTCACCTGCGAGGCCTGACGACGGGCCGTGCCGGCGCGCCGCACCCGCGCCGCTGGTCGCTCGGCTTCAAGGGCGGCGTGGTCATCGCCGCCTCGCTGGCGCTGTTGCTCGGTTCCGCCGCCACCAGCTACACGCTCGAGCGCAAAACCGCCGCCGCCACCGCCGACATGCTGCGCGTGACGCAGGTGCAGGCCGATATCCAGCGCCTGCACACGCAGATCGCCGAGGCGGCCACCGGTGTGCGCGGCTACCTGCTGACGGGGCGCGACGACTTCCTCACGCCCTACGGTGTCGCGGTCGTCCAGCTGCCGGCCACCTTGGCCAGCCTGAAGGCCAAGGTGCGGGACCCGGAACAAAGCGCCAGCCTGCGGCGCATCACGCCACTGCTCAACGATAAACTGGCCAGCCTGGAAATCATGCGCGGCCAGCGCAACGCCAGCGCCGGCGAGCTGCAACGGCATCTACTGAGCAGCAAACGCATCCTCGACCAGTTGCGCGCCGAAATCGGCGCCATGAGCCTGCGCGAATCGGCGCTGGTGGAACAGCGCGCGCTGGCGCTGCAGCAGGCCTCCAACCGCAACATGTGGATGACCATCGCCGTCGCCGCCGCCGGCCTGGCCGGCGCGATGGCGACGCTGACGTTCACCGTCGGCCTGGTGCGGCGCGTGCGCCTGGCGGCCGAAAACGCCGAGCGGCTGAACAGCGATCTGCCGCTGATACCGGCGCCGGACACCAGCGATGAACTGGGCCAGTTGGCCGAACGGCTGCACCAGGCCAGCGTGCTGCTGGCCGGACGGGCGTCGGCGGCGCAGGCGGCCAGCCAGGCCAAGACCCAATTCCTGGCGCGCACCAGCCACGAACTGCGCACGCCGCTGAACGCCATCCTCGGCTACGCCCAGCTGCTCGAGGCGGGCCTGAAGGCGCCGCGCGAGCGCGAACACGCCGAGCATATCCGCCAAGCCGGCCAGCACCTGCTGTCGCTGATCGATGAAGTGCTCGACATCGGCCGCATCGAAGCGGGTAGGCTGACGCTCGAATGCGAGCCGGTGGCGTTGGCGCCGCTGGTCGACGAAGCGATGATGTTGATGGCGCCGATGGCGCAACAACGCGCGGTGCGGCTGCGCCACGACAGCGCGGCCATCGCCGGCGCCGTCATGGCCGACCGTCAGCGCCTGCTGCAAGTGATGCTTAACCTGCTATCGAACGCCATCAAGTACGGCGGGCAAGGCGCCGATGTCGACATCGGCTTCGGCGCCGACCCGGCCACCGGCATCGTCAGCATCCACATCGACGACGCCGGCCCCGGCATCCCGCCAGCGCTGCGAACGCGCCTGTTCGCCCCGTTCGACCGCCTCGGCGCCGAAAGCGGAAAGACCGAAGGCGCCGGCCTGGGGCTGGCGGTATCGAAGGCGCTGATGCAGGCCATGCAGGGCGACGTCCGCCTGGAGGACAAGGCCGGCGCCGGCAGCCGCTTCACGCTGACGCTGCCGGCCGCCGACGCCGATGCGGTGGCTAGCGCCCCCGCCGACGCGGACACCGGCACCGCCGCGCCGGTGGCGGCCGCGCCAACGCCGGCGCCGGCCACGCACAGCATCATCTGCATCGACGCCGACGCCGGCACGCGCGCGCTGATCTCCACGCTGATGCAGCGCCGCCCGCACTGGCGTATCGCGGCCGCCGCCGACAAGGCCGACGGCATCGCGCTGGCGCGGCAATCGCCGCCCGATCTGCTGCTGGTCGCCTGCGAGCTGGCCGACGACGCCGTGCGCGCCTTGCCGGGCGAGCTGGTGGTGCTGGGTGGAGCCGCCGGCGACTCCACGGCGGGCGCGCCCCGCCACCTGGGCAAACCGCTCAAAATTCCCGAATTCTTCGCCTTACTCGACACAACGGAGCAAAAACCATGATGGAAAACGAAGTCCTGGCCTCGCGCATCCTGATCATCGATGATCAACCGGCCAATCTGCGTCTGCTGGAGGACATGTTCATCGGCGAAGGACTGACGCACATCGTCGGCACCACCGACGCCAGGAACGCGCTCGACCTGTTCACCGCCTTCGATCCGGACCTGATCGTGCTCGATCTGATGATGCCGGACCTGGACGGCTACGCGGTACTCGAACGCCTGAAGCGGCGCGGCGATCCATACGACTTCCGGCCGGTGCTGGTGATCACCGCCGACGCCACCGCCGAAGCCAAGCGCCGCTCGCTGGCCCTGGGCGCCAAGGATTTCCTCACCAAGCCGTTCGACACGCTCGAAGCGATGCTGCGGGTGTGGAACCTGCTTGAAACGCGCGTGCTGTACAAGCGCCTGCAAGCGCTGGCGCCCAAAGACGACCTGGCCCCGCAAAGCTACCGCAGCCGCGCGTCCTAGAAAACCTTGAGCGGCACGTTGAGGATAAACCGGTACTCGCGCTCACCGGGTTCCACATAATGTGCCGAGCCGCGATGCACAAGCGCGATAAACGCCAGATTGATGCCCTTGACGTCGCCCCTGTCGAACACGTAACTGGCCTTCAACCCAAGCTCGTGATGATTGCCGCGCACCGGTGCCCCGCCGCGCCAATAGGCGTCGCGCCAGGTGCCCGCTTCGGCGGGCGCCGATACGCCCGAACGGGGAGACTTGCTATGGCCGGCGATACCCCAAAAGATAACGCTCGCTCCCGGCATCGAAAAGTCCGCGCCATTGGCCGTGTAGCGCAACTGCAGCGACTTCTCGCGCGGCGCGTTATAGTCGGCCACCATGCCGTTGGCCAGATACAGTCCGTTAGCCTCCTGGACGTAGTCGAGATACTGGTCGCTCATCACATGCTGGAACGAGAGCGCCAGCTCGGAGGCCCCGATTTGCCTGGCCAGCGCCAGGCTATAGGCCTTGCCGCCGATGGGGCCCTGCAAAGCCGCGCCCTGGTCCCGGGTGACGTAGGCGGCGGCGCTGGCGGTCCATTTGGTCGCCTCCGGGACGCCGAAACTGTGCCGCCCCGCGACAAACAGCTGGTTCCAGACATCCCTCGCCTGCGCCGCGTATAGCGATAGCTTGCCGGACGCCGAAATCAGGTTCACGCCGCCATAGTCAAGCCGGGAGATCGGCGTGCCGCCATAGGCCGTTTTCAGCGCCACCAAACCGGTGCGGCCGCGCGGGCTGACCGCGTCCACGCTGCCCGCCTCCACGTTGATCCCGCCGGGCAGTTCCCCGTTCAGCGTCACGCCCCGAAAGGTCGGCGGCAGCGCGCGGTTGTCCTTCGATTCGAGAAAGACATTCTCCACTTGCTGCAAGCCGTATTTGAGCAGCATGCCGCCGTGGCGGACCCTGACCGCGTAGCCGCCCATGTACGCCCAGGCCCTGCGTTTTTCGCCGCCATCGCCGTCGCGCTCCACGTGCACCATGTCGCCGGAAGCGCCGTCTCCATCGAGCTTGACGGCCGCGAACAACGCGGCATCG
>JBDSKP010000332.1:0-2498 GCA_039916925.1 Duganella sp. | reverse complement strand
CCCGTCCACCGCGTGGGCGGTGGCTTCCTCGGCCGAGTGCGCGACCACGACCAGGAAACCTTCCTCCTCCAGGCCGCGCGCCAGCAGCCGGGCCGCTTTGTGATCGTCTTCTACCAACAGGATGTGCATGGAACGCCCTCGACAAGAGCGAAAGTATAGCAGCGTTGCCCGGCGCCTTTCCTGAAGAAGAATTCAGGATGCGGTGCAGCAAATTTTCGTACCATGGCGGCGCCGTCCGATGCCGACGGCGCGTCCAGGGAGAAAATCATGACACCAACATCGCTGCGTAAAGCACTCTTGCCGGGCCTGCTGGGCCTGGCCGCGTTCGGCCTGACGGGCTGGGGCCTGCTGGGCCCGCACGCCAACGAGGCGCCGCCGGAGGCCGCCGCCGCCATCGTCCACCAGGGCGATGTGCTGCTGATACCGGAGCGGTCGCC
Source organism: Duganella sp. (assembly GCA_039916925.1). Classification (GTDB taxonomy): domain Bacteria; phylum Pseudomonadota; class Gammaproteobacteria; order Burkholderiales; family Burkholderiaceae_D; genus Rugamonas. Next base: position 2,061 of record JBDSKP010000332.1, on the reverse strand, counting down.
GTTGCGGCGCTCGCTGGCGGTCGCTGCCGTGGCGCGGCAAAACGTGGCGCAGCCGTTCACGCTGCCGGCCGTGGTGGAGGCCGATCCGGCGCGCCTGGTCAAGATCGCGCCGCCGCTGGCCGGACGCGTCGTCCGCCTCAACAAGCAGCTAGGGGATCCGGTCAAGGCCGGCGAGGTGCTGTTCGTCCTCGACGCGCCCGATTTCGCGCTGGCCAACGCCGATGCCGCCAAGGCGCGGGCGGCACTGACCTTGGCCGAACATAACCTGGAACGCCAGCGCGAGCTAGACAAGTCCGACCTGGCCGTCCGCCGCGACCTGGAACAGGCGCAGAGCGACTACGCGCAGGCGTCCAGCGAGGCGGCCCGCGCGGCGGCGCGCCTCGGCCAGACCGGCGCCCGCGCCGGCGCGGCGGCCGACGGCAAGCTGTCGGATGGTAAGCTGGCAGTACGGTCGCCGATCTCCGGCCGTGTGGTGGAACTGGCCGCCGCCGAGGGCGCGTACTGGAACGACGCCACCGCGCCGCTGATGACGGTGGCCGACCTGTCGCGGGTGTTCGTCGGCGCCAACGCGCAGGAAAAGGACCTGGCGCGGGTGTACGTCGGCCAGCAGGCCAGCATCAAGGTGGATGCCTACGCCGAGCCGGTGACGGGCCAGGTGCGCTACGTCGGCGAGATGCTGGACCCGGACACACGCACGGTCAAGGTGCGCCTGCCGTTCGACAACCGCGACGGCCGCCTCAAGCCCGGCATGTTCGCCGAGGCCACGCTGCTGTCGCGCGCGCACCAGGGCATGCTGGTGCCGATGGCCGCCGTCTTCCAAAGCGGCTTTTCCAGTCGCGCCTTCGTCGAGGTCAAGCCGTGGAGCTTCGTGCCGCGCGAGTTGAAGCTGGGCGCGCGGATCGGCCAGCAGGTCGAGGTGCTGTCCGGCCTCAAGGCGGGCGATCGCATCGTCGTCAAGGATGGAGTGCTGCTGAATGATTGAGCGCCTCGTCACCCTGTGCTTCAACCGGCGCGGCATCGTCGCGCTGATCTTCCTGCTGGTGACGCTGTACGGCGGCTACTGCTGGACCCAGCTGCCGCTGGAAGCCTATCCGGACATCGCCGACACCACCTCGCAGGTGGTCACCCAGGTCAACGGCCTGGCGGCCGAGGAGGTCGAGCAGCAGATCACCATCCCGCTCGAACGCGAAATCATGGGCACGCCCGGCATGCACGTGATGCGCTCGAAGTCGACCTTCGGCCTGTCGCTGATCACGGTGGTGTTCCAGGACGGCGCCGAGGATTACTGGTCGCGCCAGCGCCTGCAGGAGCGTATCGCCGGCGTCAACCTGCCGTACGGCGCGCAGCCGTCGCTCGACGCGCTGACGTCGCCGATCGGCGAAATCTACCGCTACACGCTGGAATCGAAGACGCGCGACCTGCGCGAGCTGTCCGAGCTGCAGCGCTGGAAGGTCGTGCCGCGCCTGAAGCAGGCGGCCGGCGTGGTCGACGTCACCAACTTCGGCGGCTTGCGCACGCAGTTCCTGCTGGAGTTCGACCCGGCCAGGCTGTCCAAGTACAACCTGTCGCTGTCGCAGATCACGCAGGCCATCTCGGCCAACAACGCCAACGCCGGCGGCAGCGTGCTGACGCGCGGCGAACAAGGCCTGGTGGTGCGCGGCGTGGGCCTGATCCACAGCCTGGACGACCTGGGTAACATCGTCGTCGCGCAAAAGAACGGCGTGCCGGTGCTGGTCAAGGACCTGGGCAATGTCACGCTGGGGAACCAGGAGCGGCACGGGGTGCTGGGCAAGGATCACGTGTCGGACACGGTGTCCGGTATCGTGCTGCTGCTGAAGAACGAGAACCCGTCGCGCGTGATCGCCGGCGTGCACGAGGCGGTGCAAGACTGAACGAGCACCTGCTGCCCAAAGACGTCAAGCTGGTGCCGTACATGGACCGCAGCACGCTGGTCGACGCCACCGTCCACACGGTCGGCAAGACGCTGGTCGAGGGCGTGGTTCTGGTGACGCTGGTGCTGGTGCTGTTCCTGGGCAGCGTGCGGGCGGCGCTGATCGCGGC
>JBDSKP010000331.1:0-3237 GCA_039916925.1 Duganella sp. | reverse complement strand
ACATACTAAAAGTTACTGCTTCACATTCTTGTTTTGGAAGAACGCGACCGCGTCGGCTTGCTCGCGGGTGCGCTTGAACGACGGCAGACTCTGCCATATCCGCTTGCCGTAAGGCTTGGAAATAACGCGCGGATCGCACAACATCAGCACGCCGCGATCGCCCTCGTCGCGGATCAGGCGGCCGGCGCCCTGCTTCAGGTTGATGATCGCCTCCGGCAAGGTGTGGTGCATGAAACCGTTTTTGCCCTGCTTTTCCATGACCTCGATGCGGGCGGCCAGCACCGGATCGTCGGGCGGCGCGAACGGCAGCTTGTCGATAATGACCAGCGACAGCGCGTCGCCGCGCACGTCGACGCCCTCCCAGAAGCTTTGGCTACCGATCAGCACGCCGTTGCCGGCGGCGCGGAACTGGTCGAGCAGCTCGGTGCGGCCGCGGTCGCCCTGGACGAACAGCGGGTAGTCCAGGCCGCGCGCGGCGAATTCCTCGCGGAAGCGCTCGGCGGCGCGCTTGACGGCGCGCAAAGTCGTGCACAAAAGGAAAGTTTTACCGCCGGCCGCCTCGATCACCGGTAGCGCCAGGTCCAGCACGGCGTCGGTGTAGCCGATCGAATTGGGGTCCGGCAAACCTTGCGGCACATATAAAAGGCCCTGCTGCTCGTAGTTAAACGGGCTCGGCCAGGACTTCGACGGCTCGTCGGCCAGTCCCATCTGCTCGGAAAAATGGCTGAAATCATTCTTCACGGCCAAGGTCGCGGACGTGAAAATCCAGCTGCGCGGCACGCCCTCGCGCTGGCCGTTGAAGATCGGCGCGATCGACAAAGGCGTTTTATGCAGCTGCAACGAGGACGCGTAGGCCTCGACCCAGAACACCGCCTCCTCGCCTTTTTCGACGCGCGCCTTCGGATCGAATTTCCAGGACGCCAACTTTTGCCCCAGTTCGATGCCGCGCTGGCGGCATTGTTCCAGCGTTTCCGCGCGCGCCGCCTGGGTCTCGAGCACGGCCAGCATGCCGTCGAGCTCGTCCTTGAGCGTCTGCAACGCCGGGAAAAAGTCGCTCGACGGCGCGATCTGCGGCAGCGACAGGCGCACGATATCTTGCGGGAATGTCAATCTGAGGTCGCGCGCGGCCTTCTCCACCACCGTCACGACCTTGCCCCAATCGGCGCCGTCGCGCGCGTTCGACAGGCCCTCGGCCAGCACGTCGCGGCACAGTTCCAGCACCTGCGACGTCGAAAAGGTGTCGCCGAAGAACAAGGTGGCGGTGTCGGGCAGCTGGTGCGCCTCGTCGAAGATGATGGTGTTGGCCGACGGCAGCAGCTCGGCGACGCCGGACTCCTTGAGCGCGACGTCGGCGAAGAACAGGTGGTGGTTGACGACGACGACGTCGGCCTGCTGCGCCTCCTTGCGCGCCTTCATGACGAAACAATCCTGGTAATACTGGCACTCGGCGCCCATGCAATTGTCGCGCGTCGACGTCACCAGATTCCAGATCAGCGCGTTTTCCGGCACGCGGGCCAGCTCGGCCTTGTCGCCCGAGCTGGTCATTTTGAGGAAGCGCGAGATCTCGCGCAGGTGGCCGACGTCGTCGCGCGAGGTCATGCGGCCGTTCTGCAGCGTGCGTTCGAGGTGGTAGTGGCAGACGTAGTTCGAGCGGCCCTTGAGCAGCGCGACCGACACCGGCGCCTGCAATGCCGCGCGCACGGTCGGAATATCGCGCAGGAACAACTGGTCCTGCAAGTTTTTGGTGCCGGTCGAGACGATGGTCTTGCCGCCCCACAGCAGCGCCGGCACCAGGTAGGCGAAGGTCTTGCCCGTGCCCGTTCCGGCCTCGGCGATCAAGGTGGTTTGCGTCGCGATCGCCGCCGCGACCGCCTTGGCCATTTCCGTCTGCGAGCGGCGCGGACGGAAGTCGCCCACTGCCGGTCCCAGCGGTCCACCGGCGCCGAACAATCGCTCGACCTCGGAATCGTATTTGCCGGGGGGCAGGTCTGGGGTGGCGCCGACGACGGCGGGGGTGGCTTCGGCGGCGGCCGGCGCGTGCGGATCGGCGGGCGTGGGGAGGTGTTCGGTCAAAATATGCTTAGTTGGGGCGGACTGCTTAAGCCGGGACGTCGGGCACCAATTGCATTTTCAGCAGGGTGATATGGTCTTTCAGTTGCAGCTTGCGCTTTTTCAGGCGGCGCAATTGCAGCTGATCGTGGTGTCCGTCCAGCGTGAGCAAATCGATCACCGCGTCCAGATCGCGGTGTTCGACGTCGAGTTCGATCAGACGACGCTGGATATCTTGTACATCAGTCATATTTCTCAATCTACCCACACAAAAAAGTTTCACCGGAACAACAGACGTATTGCAAACAAACTGCGACACGGTGCATAGTTTAATCTACGGCGCGCCCGCCGCCAACACAATGATCAATATCGCCGCTCACCCGCCGTTCAGGATACAGTGTCAACCATATGAGCGCCTATAAAATAGAAGCGGGCACCGCCCAGCACATCGGCAACCGACCGCAACAGAACGACCGCGTCGCCCTGCTGACCTCGCCCAGCGCGCCCGGCTACGTGCTGGCGGTGCTGGCCGACGGCAACCACAGCGCGATCGGCGCGGACCAGGCGCTGCTGACGAGCAAGCAGTTGTTCGACGAGTTCCGCGTCGGCGACGCGCCCAACCTGCCCCGTCTGAAGGAGTTGCTCGGCGCGATACTGCTGGAGGCCCACCAGCTGATCAAGATGAACCCGATCACTGCCGCCGCCGAACCGCACAGCGCGCTCGCGCTGCTGGTGCTGACGCCGGCCGGGCAGGCGGTCTGGGCCCATGTGGGCGAGACCCGGGTGTACCGCTTCAGCGGCGAGGCCAGCGCCGAACGCAGCAACGACGCCGCGTATGTCGAGCATCTGGTGCGCAATGACAGGGTGCCGCTGGAGGCCGCGAAGAAGCATCGCCACTCCAAGCTGCTCGCCAATGTGCTGGGCAACAGTTTCAAGGCGCCGTACGTGGCGCTGAACGTGTATGAGGGATTGCGTCCGGGCGACGCGTTCCTGCTGTGCTCGGACGGCCTGTGGCAGTGCTTCACGGACCAGGAACTGGCGGCGGCCGTGGCACGCAACACGCCGCGTCAGGCGGCCGAGCGGCTGATCGGCAAGGCCGCCGAGCGCGCCCGGGGCAAGGGCGATAATTGCACGATGGCGATCATCAAGCTGGTGGCGCCGGCGCCGTCCGTCAACCGCTGAGGAGGC
>JBDSKP010000330.1:0-2867 GCA_039916925.1 Duganella sp. | reverse complement strand
AGCGGAGGGCGCCTCTCGAAAGAGGCGCGCGCCGCTGGGTACTCGAGCAGGGCCGGTGGGGAAACCCGTTTATACAACGCGGGTATTCGCCACTGGTTCTGACGGCTGGCGGCTTCACTATGTATTGAGCCGGGGGCGCCCGATCACGCCGCGCTAATCAGGCCTGCGTGATTTAGGGTACTCCTGCGCCGGCGCCGGTTGGGTGTAGACCACGACCGCGGGCGGGGTTGTCGGAGAGGGCTTCGGCGTGGCGTTGTTGAGGACGAACGTGATCACCGTCAGCGCGGTGCCGCCCAGCACAATTGCGGTGCCGACCACCCATTTGATCATGTCGGCGAAGCCCTTGTGCATCTCGACCTGCAAAGCGCCCACCTTGTCGGCCAGCTCCGCCTGGCGAGCCTCGATCCGCGCCAGGCGCTCCTTGGCGTCGGTGGCGAACTCTTCAAGTCTTGCGATGCGCGTTTCCATCGATTTCCCCTCGTGGCAGGCAAACCCCGTCGGCGTATCGAAATTGTACGCCGTGTTTTCCGGCCTGTCGCCCGGCGCCAGCCGGTGGGTGCTGTATAATCTTGCATTTCCGCCTAACGGCATGATTTAATTAAGAAAAGCCCAATTCAGAATGCTATCTACAGCTAACATCACCATGCAGTTCGGCGCCAAGCCGCTGTTCGAAAACATCTCCGTCAAGTTCGGCGATGGCAACCGCTACGGCCTGATCGGCGCCAACGGTTGCGGCAAGTCCACGTTCATGAAAATCCTGGGCGGCGATCTGGAACCGTCGGGCGGCAACGTGATGCTGGACACGAACGAGCGCCTCGGCAAGCTGCGCCAGGACCAGTTCGCCTTTGAGGACATGCGCGTGCTCGACGTGGTCATGATGGGCCACACCGAGATGTGGGCGGCGATGCAGGAACGCGACGCCATCTACGCCAATCCCGAGGCGACCGACGACGACTACATGAAGGCCGCCGAGCTCGAAGGCAAGGTCTCCGAGTACGACGGCTACACGGCCGAGTCGCGCGCCGGCGAACTGCTGCTGGGCGCCGGCGTGGCGATCGACCTGCACAATGGCCCGATGAGCAACGTGTCGCCGGGCTGGAAGCTGCGCGTGCTGCTGGCGCAGGCGCTGTTCTCGAATCCGGACATCCTGCTGCTCGACGAGCCGACCAACAATCTCGATATCAACACGATTCGCTGGCTGGAAGATGTGCTCAACGACCGCAACTCCACCATGATCATCATTTCCCACGATCGCCACTTCCTCAACCAGGTCTGCACCCACGTGGCCGACATGGATTACGGCACGCTGAAAATCTACCCGGGCAACTACGACGAGTACATGTTCGCCTCGACCCAGGCGCGCAACCAGCAACTGGCCAACAACGCCAAGGCCAAGGACAAGGTCGCCGAGCTGCAGGACTTCGTGCGCCGCTTCGCCGCCAACAAATCGAAGGCCCGCCAGGCCACCTCGCGCGCCAAGCAGATCGAGAAGATCAAGGTCGACGACATCAAGCCGTCGTCGCGCGCCTATCCGTTCGTGCGTTTCGACGGCGAGAAGAAGCTGCACCGCCTGGCCGTCGAAGTCGACAGCATCTCCAAGAAATACGACCGCCAGCTGTTTAACAACTTCAGCATCATGGTCGAGGCGGGCGAACGCATCGCCATCATCGGCGCCAACGGCGCCGGCAAGACGACGATGCTGCGCTGCATCGGCGGCGACGACATCGCCGGCCTGCACGCCGACCACGGCACGGTCAAGTGGGCCGAGAACGCCAACGTCGGCTACATGCCGCAGGACCCGACCGAGGAATTCGCCAAGGACATCACGCTGACCGACTGGATGGGTGACTGGACCCAGGAAGGCGACGACGACCAGGCCGTGCGCTCGATACTGGGCCGCCTGCTGTTCGGCGGCGACGAGGTCAAGAAGTCGGTCAAGGTGCTGTCCGGTGGCGAGAAGGGTCGCATGATGTACGGCAAGCTGATGCTGGGCCGCCACAACGTGCTGTTGCTCGACGAGCCGACCAACCACATGGACATGGAATCGATCGAGTCGCTCAACATCGCGCTGGAAAAATACGCCGGCACCCTGATCTTCGTGTCGCACGACCGCGAATTCGTGTCGTCGCTGGCCAACCGCGTCATCGAGATCAAGGAAAACGAAGTGGTCGATTTCCGCGGCAACTACGAGGACTACCTGACCAGCCAGGGTATCGATTAACTTTACGTTTTCGTCACCGAACCATGCAAACCATAGAGATCAAATCGGTCGAGTACGACCATCCCCAGGACGGCGCCAGCTGCACCGCCCACGCGTGGGCGCGCACGCCGGCGACACCGACGGCCGACCAGCGCATCGCGCTCAAGGCCCGCATCAAGCAATTGCTCATAGAGAAGGAGGCGGTGCTCGTCGCGCATTACTACGTCGACGCCGACCTGCAGGACCTGGCCGAGGAGACCGGCGGCTGCGTCTCCGACTCACTGGAGATGGCGCGCTTCGGGCGCGACCACCCGGCCAAGACGCTGGTCGTGGCCGGCGTGCGCTTCATGGGCGAGACCGCCAAGATACTGAGCCCGGAAAAGCGCATCCTGATGCCCGACCTGGACGCGACCTGTTCGCTCGACCTGGGCTGCCCGGCCGACGAGTTCGCCGCGTTCTGCGACGCCCATCCGGACCGCACGGTGGTGGTGTACGCCAACACCAGCGCGGCCGTCAAGGCGCGCGCCGACTGGATGGTGACATCGTCGATCGGCCTCGACATCGTGGCCCATCTGCACGCCCAGGGCAAGAAGATCCTGTGGGCGCCGGACCGCCACCTGGGTTCCTACATCCAGAAGCAGACCGGCGCCGACATGCTGCTGTGGCA
>JBDSKP010000329.1:0-12127 GCA_039916925.1 Duganella sp. | reverse complement strand
CATTTCATTCTCCTGTTTTGGTGGTTTGCATCACGGGGCGGCCGCTACGCGTATCGATATCGATCGCTCATCGGCCGCGCCGTTGGGTCTTGCGGTGGCGCCCGCCGCGCGGGCGCCACATGGTCAGTTACGGTACAGCACGCCGCGCCCGGCGCCGGTGATGAACAACCGCCCGGGGAACGTGTGGCTGGCGGCCAGCTTCGAGATGCCGCCGTACTGGTGCGCGTCGTCGTTGTAGCGCTGCCAGGTCACGCCGGCATCGTCCGAGCGGTGCACGCCCCACTGGCCATTGATGACGCCGACCACGTACAGTGACGCGGAGAACTTGGCGCCGGCAGGCGCCTTGCCCAGCGTGATCGCGGAGGCACCATACACTTCCGGCCACGACCAGGTCTCGTGGGTGCCCCAGATCGATGTGGTCACATCGGGGTAAATAGGGGAAACGGAAAAAATCGGGCGCTAAGCCCTATGACCCGTCTTTGAAGCCGCGCAGCGGCCGATATTCGCCCTCATTGACCTTTCTGCTCTGGCGCCAGACGTAATCCCCTGTCAGGTTGATGTGCTCCCAGCCCAAGGGCGACAGGAATTGCAGCATGTCGTCGTCGGCCAGCTTGCCGGCCTCGCGCAGGGCCTGCGTTGAGCGCTCCAGATACACGGTGTTCCACAGCACGATGGCGGCCGTCACCAGGTTCAGACCGCTGGCGCGGTACCGCTGCTGTTCAAACGTCCGGTCGCGGATCTCGCCCAGCCTGTGGATGAAGACCGCCCTGGCCAGCGCATTCCGCGCCTCCCCCTTGTTCAGCCCGGCGTGCACCCGCCGGCGCAGCTCCACGTTCTGCAACCAGTCCAGGATGAACAGCGTGCGCTCGATCCGGCCCAGCTCGCGCAGCGCGATCGCCAGGCCGTTCTGGCGCGGGTAGCTGCCCAGCTTGCGCAGCATGAGGGACGCGGTGACGGTGCCGTGCTTGATCGATGATGCCAGGCGCAGCAGGTCATCCCAGTGCTCGCGCAGGTGCTTGATGTTCAAGGTGCCGCCGATCATCGACCGTAGCGCGGGGTGGTCCGTCACTTTGCCGGGCACGTACAGCTTGGTGTCGCCCAGGTCGCGGATGCGCGGCGCAAACCGGAACCCCAGCAGGTGCATCAGCGCGAACACGTGGTCGGTGAACCCGGCCGTGTCGGTGTAGTGCTCCTCGATGCGCAAGTCCGACTCGTGGTACAGCAGGCCGTCCAGCACATAGGTGGAGTCGCGCACGCCGACATTGACCACTTTGGTGCTGAACGGTGCGTACTGGTCGGAGATGTGGGTGTAGAACAGCTTGCCCGGCTCGGCGCCGTACTTCGGGTTGATGTGTCCGGTGCTCTCCGCCCGGCCGCCGGCGCGGAAGCGCTGGCCGTCCGATGACGATGTGGTGCCGTCGCCCCAGTGCCCGGCGAACGAGTGCTTGAGCTGGGCGTTGACCAGTTCGGCCAGGCCGGCCGAGTAGGTTTCGTCCCGGATGTGCCAGGCCTGTAGCCAGGATAGTTTCGCGTAGGTGGCGCCAGGGCTAGATTCCGCCATCTTGGTCAGCCCGAGGTTGATCGCATCGGCGAGGATCGCCGACAGCAACAGCGTGCGGTCCTTGGTCTCTTCGCCGTTTTTGAGGTGGACGAAATGGCGCGTGAACCCGGTCCAGTCGTCCACGTCCATCAGCAGTTCCGTGATTTTGATGCGGGGCAGCAGGCCGCTGGTGAGGTCGATCAGCACCTGTGCCGCGTCCGGCACCACGGCGTCCTGCGGACTGATCCTCAGCCCGGTGTCGGTGATGATCGCGTCCGGCAGTTCGTTGGTCAGGGCCAGGCGGTTGACCCTGGCCAGCTGCTCCTCAAGCAGAAGCAAGCGGTCATGCAGATATTGGTCGCAGTCCTGGTTTACCGCGATCGGCAGCTGGCGTGCCGTCTTCATGGCGCCGAATTTTTCCGTCGGCAGCAGGTATTCCTCGAAGTCGCGGAACTGGCGCGAACCCTGCACCCAGATATCGCCCGATCGCAGCGAATTTTTCAGTTCCGAGAGCACGCAAATCTCGTAGAAGCGGCGGTCGAGTCCGTCGTCGGTGATGACGAGGGGCTTCCAGCGTACCTTGACAAAGCTGGTCGGCGCGTCCTCCGGCACCTTGCGGGCGCCGGTCGCGTTCATCCCGCGCAGCACCTCGATCGCGTCCAGCACGGCTTGTGCGGCCGGCGCCGCCTTCAGTTTGAGCACGTCCAGGAACTCGGGCGTGTAGCGCCGCAGGGTGCTGTATTGCTCGCCGACCAGGGACAGGTGATCGAACGACTCGGGCTGAGCCAGCTGGCCGGCCTCGGTGACGCTCTGGGCGAAATCGGTCCAAGGCAACACCGCCTCGATCGCGGCGTAGGGATCTCGGCCCGAAGCCTTGGCCTCGACCAGCGCGCGGCCGATCTTCGAATACAGCCGCACCTTGTCGTTGATCGCCTTGCCTTGCTTCTGGAAATCCTGCTGATGCTTGTTCTTGGCCGCGCTGAACAGTCTAATCATGATCCGGTCGTGCAGGTCGACCAGCTCGTCCGTCACCGTGGCCATGCCCTCGATGGCCAGCGCCGCCAGAGTGGCGTAGCGCCGCTCGTCCTCGAACTTGGCCAGGTCGCGCGGCGTCATCTGCGCGCCTTCCCGGGCCATCTTCAGCAACCGGTTCTGGTGGATCTGGCGCCCGAGTCCGTCAGGGAGGGCCAGCGACTGGAACACCTTGAGCCGTTCGATGTGCTCGCGCATGTAGCGTGAGTTAGGCTTGAGCGGCGACTGGCGTAGCCAGACCAGCCATGTGACGTTCATGTCGGGCGCCACGTTGAGAAGGTTGTCCAGGGAGCGCTTGTGGTGTCGCTCTAACGGCTCGATCAGGGTGCGATAGATACGCCGGTTCGCCCGCGTCACGGCCTCGGCGCAGGCGCGTTCGATGACCGTCAGCGCCGGGAGGATGATGCGCTGCTGACGCAGTGATTCAAGGGAATGCGCCGCAAGGATCATCGCCTTGTCGGTCTGCATGGCGAGGTCGGCCAGGCTGTGCACCAGCTTGCGGAAATGGGGTAGCCCAAACACGGACAGCCCCATATAGACGCGCAACTCATGTAGGTGCTCGTTTCGGGTTTTTTCGCGCTCCCCATACTCTGGCCAGGCTGCGGCGTCGCTGCGCACCTGTTTGGCAATCCAATGGATTACCGCTTCCGGCAGTACGGTGTCGCTGGTCAGCGCGTAGCCAGGGTAGCGCAGCAGGCATAGCTGCACGGCAAAACCCAAGCGGTTGGCGGCGCTACGGCGTTGCCGGATCAGCGCCAGGTCGGCGTCGGTGAAGCTGTAATGCTGAATCAGGTCATCCTGACTCTCTGGCAATATCAACAAACTATCTCTTTCCGTATCGGAAAGCAGTGCGCGACGCGGCATTCGATCGGTCCTTTCGGAGAGTTATTTCGGGAATTTTGATTGGCATAATGGCATAGTTGTGTTTAATCAGTCGAAGAAAATCAATATGATTTTTTATGATTAAAAACGATTGACACGTTTATTGCGCTATGGGAAGATGAATCTGGCCTAGGAACGATGGGCCTACGGAATGCGCGGAACGGATTTCGCGCGCGAAACTCAACGAAAGGAAATGATGCAAAAATTCACCAGTATCCTCGCCGTCGTGGCCACGGTTTCGCTGACCGCGTGCGGCAGCAAGACTGACGCCAACGAGAAGAACTTCGGCGCGGCGATGAGCCAGTACTTCGACAAGAAGGGGGAGCTTTGCCTCAACACCAAGCAGTGGCCGGTCGAAGTGACTGAAATGGACTTGCGTATGGAGAAGGCTTTAAAATCCGGCAGCGCCTCCCGGATGGGTGCGCTGCAATCGGTTGGCCTGGTCAAGGGCGAGGACGTCGAAGTGGATATCATGGGCATCATGGGCAAGCCGACCGGGGCGAAAGCCAAGGTGAAACGCTATTCGCTGACCGATGCGGCCAAGCCTTTCGCCCAGGAAAAGGACGTCGAGTCGATCGGATTGAACGGCAGAACCACCGTCCGTCAGACCGACCTCTGCTGGGGCAAGAAGGCGCTCGACAAGATCGTGAAATGGGAGGGGCCGATGAAGTTAGGCGACTACCAGGAGGCCGGCATCACCTACACCTACAAGGTCGACCACACGGCTAGCTGGGCAACCAAGCCCGAGGTGCAGGCCGCTTTCCCTGCCATCAAAAGCATTCTCGATGGCGCGGGCAAGAGCGAGCTGAAGCACGGCGTGAAGCTCACGTCGCAAGGCTGGGAAGCCAAGGGATTGGATTCGGCGTTTTGATATGTCGTAGCAAGGCCGTGTTGTACGCAACATGGCTCTCGGCGAGGATTCGCCCGTAGCTCCCATCCCCGCTCCACCACCAGATTTTTGAGGAGAAACACCATGGCACAGATCGAAACCAAAGTGCTCACCGCACACGTCCCTCTGCCGCTGGCCGACAAGGTCGACCTGCTGGCCGCGCGCCTGGAACGATCGCGCGGCTGGGTCGTCAAACAGGCGCTCAGCGCCTGGGTCGATCAGGAGGAGGAACGCAGCCGCCTCACCCGCGAGGCGATGGCCGACGTCAAGGCCGGCCACGTCATCGACCACCAGGCGGTGCAGGCGTGGGCCGACAGCCTCGACACGGACAACCCACTGCCGGCGCCGGTGGTACCCTGATGCGGTTGCAGTGGAGCAGCAAGGCATTGGCGGACCTGGTGCGCCTACATGAGTTTCTGGCCGCCGTGAACAAGCCGGCTGCGGCGCGCGTGGTCAAGTCATTGACGGCCGCGACCGCAGGCCTGATCGCCAACCCGCGCATCGGTGAAAAGCTGGAGGAATTCGAGCCCGGCGAGGTGCGGCGCATCCTTGTCGGCCACTACGAAATGCGTTATGAAATCGTTGAATCGACGGTCTATGTTCTGCGCCTGTGGCACACGAGGGAGGAGCGATGAGCATAACGGCCACCAATAATCAAGTGTTCGACGCCACGCCGGCGACCGCCGCAGACCACTCCGTTGAAAAGAAGCGGGGCATGTTTGCCAAAGTCGGCGACGGATGTTGGTACGCCATCCCCCCGGGGATGGCGGAGTCGTTTCGGCAGGCCGGCGCCGAAGTTCTGCAAGCCGATGCTTTACCACATTCGGAATAATCCGGAACAATCGGCGTCGAACTCCCTATGCCCAAAAGCGCTGCACATCAATTCCAATAATGGCATAATGCGCCGATGACTACGAGCGCGCCCTGCAATCCCCCTGATGCGCCCAATCTGCAATTGCGCGCCGCACTGATCGCGCGCATCCAGATGCTGCTGGCCAGCAATGACTGGACACAACAGGAAGCCGCGCGCATCTGCGGTCAAACCCAGCCGCGTATCAGTGACTTGCGACGCGGTGCGACGGAGCGCTTTTCGCTCGACGCATTGGTCAACATCGCCGCCGCGCTGGCGCGGCACCCGACAACCACCGAAGGAGACACGATGGAGTACACAGAAGCCGACGGCGAGCGTCTCGTCGCCGAGTTCATGGCACAACTCGCAGCCAAGCCCGTCAAGGGGCGCTATCCGGCCGCCACCGAATGCTCGACTACCGAGCGCGGCGGCGTGATCGTCGCCAGCAGCGGCCTGCGCACGGCGGACGGGCGCGTCGCGCTGGTGGGCGACATCGTACGCTACCCGGACGGTGGCGAAGCCCGCATCGTCTCCGGCGCCGGCGCGGCCTTGCTCTACAAGGGCCGGATGATGGCCTTGGTCGGCAGCGAACTGGACAATGGCGACCGCATCACCGGCCCCATGCACAACGGCATGGTGATCGTGCAGTACGCCGACGAGGCGCCGATCAAGGGTCTGCTCGACCCGAACTATGTTCCGCCATCCGCAAACGGAGGCCATTCATGACCCAACCCTTGATCGTTCTCGGCGACAAGACCAGCCACGGCGGTACGGTCATCGGTTGCGCGGCGACCGCCGATACCATGGGCAAAGGCTGGGCGCGCATGGGCGACATGGTGGCCTGTCCGCGCTGCAAGGGCGTTTTCCCGATCAGCCAGGGCGACGCCAGCTTGATCGAGGACGGCCGCCCCGTCGCTTATCATGGCTGCAAGGTCGCCTGCGGCGCGGTGTTGATTTCCAGCCAGATGCTCACCAGCACCGAGCCGTCCAGCGGCGCCGCGCCGAACGCGGCTGGCGGCGCATCGGACGACATGCTGGCCAAGGGCCTGGGCGCCATCGGTGCCGGCTTGGTGGCCGGCTACCAGGATGAACCGCTCGATGACACCGCCCAGCGATTCCGCGGCCGCTTCCAGGTCCTGGACCTGACCTCCGGCGAACCCGTCACCGGGCAGCCGGTTCGTGTGCGCTCGACCGGCGGCCAGTACCTCACCGGCAGCACGGACGCCGAGGGCTACACGCAGTGGGTCGAACGCGACGCCGGCGAGGCGCTGGCTTTCGACCTTGCCGATCCTGGACAACCATGACGGAACCCATCAAACCATCCGCGCCGTTGGCGACCGGAGGCATGTCGCAAGGCGGGACCACCACGGTGGTGAAGATCAACCGGCCCAACGTGGACTTCGTCGATAAGAAGGTTTTGTGCTCGGCTATCTGCAAATGCAAGAATGACCCTGGCATCGGCATCGACGGACGGTCACTCAAGCAGTCCTGTGTTTCCAAGCAGCTCAGGGGATTGGACGCCGCGTTGGAACACCGCAGCCCCTACAAGCCGGAGGTCAATTACGACATGACCAAAGAGCCGCCGGAGCCTATCATGGACTCGGCGGTCGACACAAAACCGCACGACTGGCTGCCGGGATTCATCAAGAAGCACTGGGAGGCCGACCACGGTTCGCCTTACCTCAAAGGGATGGGCATGGTGCGTCGCCCCGATGTGGTCATCGTCAAGGATCCGAGCAGGTCACCGACCCAGGACAACATCAAACAGGTCGTGGAGATCAAGTTTCCGCCAGACGATATGGATGAAAAACAGGCACGGGCGTACATCCGTATCGCGGGTGACGATAGTAAGTTGGTCAAAATTGGTCCCGAAAACTGCGACTGCAACCAACCCGAACCTAAACCGTCCAAGATCCCGGTCGAGCAGCTCGGCATGGCGGCTGCCGCGTTGAAATTGCTCTACATGATCGTCACCAAGCGCCCGCCACCGTCCACGGTGCCGGCATATTAAGGAATTACCATGACCGACCTTCCATTCGACCCAATCCAGTTGATGCGTGAGCACCCGGAGAAGATGCGCATACCCGGTGGCCTGCTGACCAAGCAAGGCCCACAAGACTACGTGGGAAGTGTGCCGGCCATCACCGGCACGCTGTTCTTCAACGGAGCCCATCTACCCGAGGTTCGCGAGGCTATCTGTGCCTGCTTCGACGAATACGAGGCCATCGCCAAGGAACACCTCACTTGGCTTTGGCGCGAAGAGCCGCCAGAAGGGCCGAACAAGTTCGCCTTCGCCAAGGCACCGCCGATGCGCGCCATGGTCAAGCGCATGGGGGAGAACGACTTAATAGGATTCTGCTACACAAGCGGACAGCAGGCACACGATGCCGGCGATTGGGAGTTCTATGTCTCCGGTCTGCGTGGCTGGGAAGCCAAGATGGGTACGTGGGGCGCATCGGCTTTGCGCTTCAGCATGCCGCTGCTGAACGTCGAGGACAATCCAACGGCGTTCCAAGCAGTGTTCTTGAGCTTTGCCGCGCGACTGAAGGCCATCCACGGCTATGGTGGGCACGGTTTAGTGTTGTCGCCGGTGCGCGTCAACGACAACCAACCGTTCGAGGCGTATCTGGCGGACAAGCTGGGGGGATTCGATGTCGGTCGCCCACTTGGCGCCGCCGAGGCCGCCGACAAGGGCATCAAGACCGTCTCCTGGCTGACCGCCTTAAACCACGAGATGGTGGAGAAGGTCGGCGGACTGACCACAATCCGCTCCGAATTGCCGATGGACTGGTTCGCGCTTTATGACTACGGTGTGGGTTTGGTCGTCCAGTCCGGGCCGAAACCCGAGGCCGCGCCCACCGACCAACCGAAGCCCGCTCGGCTGGTACTACCCAACATGCTTTTCAAGGAATTGCGTGCACCCAAGGTCAGCCTGCATTACGCCTCCCAGGAGGGCGAGCCCCGCCTCATCGGTTGGGGCGCCGAGCAGTGGCTCAAGCGTTTCGACGTTGAAGACGACGAGCTGCTGGCCTACAAGGCCAAGCTGCTCGACGAACCCAAACTGACCAAGGCCACCACGTTGCCGGATCGTTTGTGATGAGGCTGCGCGATGTCGCCGCCCGGCTGCGGCATTTGTGGCGGTGCCGTTCTGAATACAAGTTGCTGGAACGTCAGCACGAGACGATTGCTGAAACGCTCGCGGCACCTCCGCCGGACGGGTTCAGCGCACAGCATCTCGCCATACTGCGAAACCTGCGTGTCACATGGTTGACGGTCGAATCCGGGGCGCCGGGCCTGCGGCAGTTTCTCCCTTTCGGTGCGAATCGGTCCACCCTCAAGGTTGGGTTTGAACTAATCGGTTGCCGCAATGAGGCGTTGCTTGCGCGAGCCTTAGTCGAAACCGGCCAACTGATACCCGCTTTCTGCACGAAAGCGGTGATGTCAGCGGGCAGATATGCCGTTCCCGCCGACATGCGCGACTATTTCGCCGATCCGCAAACCGGGGTCTCGACTGACGGAACGTTCGAGTTCCGTGAAGAACACGCCGTCTTGCTGCGGCAGTCCTGCTGGCGCACCGACATGCTTTATCCCCCCTCATGGCCGCTGCCGGGCATCGATGGGAAACGCCCCTACGGTGACCGTTCATATTTCCAGATCGATATGGCCTCCCATCTTGGCATGCCGTACCAGATCAGTAGCGACGGTGAGGTGCAGACAGACGAGGTGCGCGATGCGGAACTGGAAAGCCTGCACTGGCAGATGCTTACCGCCTTGCAGATATTTTTGTCACATGCGTGTGTTCCTGACCGGGTGTAAAACTGCACCATGGGTACCGATCTGCGTTTGAAAGTTGCCGACTTGCGGTCAGTGGGCTTTTGACAAGAAATCCTGTGCCACGCACTGCACGTGTTCGCGTGCGTCGCGCCTGTTACTTCTTTTTGCCAGCCCCCGGCGTTTTAATCGCACCGGATGCAGCCTCCAATTGCGCTTTCAGCGCGGCTACCTCATCGACCAGTGCGCCATTCGTAGTATTGAGTCTCACATTCTCGCGCTCTGTCTTGGCTCGCAGCTCGGCCGTCATCGCGGCGTCCATGTGCTCGCGGCTGGCCATTTCACGCGCTGCGACGAGCTGCTCGCGCAGGGTGTAGACTTCGCCCAAGTTCTCCTTCGCTTCATCGTTGGCGCGTTCCACCTGGATATGCAATCCCTGCTTCTCCGCGCGTAGGACGGCCACCGCCTGCTGATGCTCCTGCAGGTAGGTGCGCAGCTGCTGTGCGTCATGCTCCAGCATGCCGATTCGCGCTTCGAAGCCCTGCCGATCACTCACCCGCTGCTCCGTTACCTTCTCCTGAAAGTGATCGAACTGGTGCCGCGCCTGCGCCAGCTGGTCGGTCAGCAGTCGGACCTCGGCGGCCCGGTCGGCCAGGCGCTGGGCGAGGCCGTCGTTTTCGGCCCGCAGCGCCGCGATCGCCACGGCGCCGTGCTGCCGCTCGTCGCGCTCGTGCGCGAACGCCGCCTTCATCTGGGCCAGTTCGGTGCTGAGCACGTCCCGCTCAGCGCGCAGCTGGCCGCCGGCCACGCGTTCCGCCTCCAGCTGCTGCGCACCCTCCTGGCGAGCCATTTCGTGCGCGGCGCGTAGCTGCTCGACCTGCGCCTGCGCGCCGGCCTCTAATCGCTGATACACGCCCTTGACGGCCTCCAGCAGGTCGACGGGCAGGCCGGCGCTGGCGGCGGCCGTCTCGCCCTGGTGCTGGGCCTTCCACTGCTTGAGCATGGGCGCGATGGTGCCCTTGCTGCCGGTGTCGCCCAGTGCGGCGCGGACGGTGTCCACGGTGGGGTTGGTGCCGGCCACCGCGAGTTGAGCGGCGACCTTGGCCACCTGGGAGTAAAGAATGCCTGCGCGCGCCATGGCGGGCCTTTCATGAAATTAAGTAACGTATTTCATAATACGTAATATAACGATATATTACGCTTGTGATTTTCCGATGTCACTTCCTGTTTTATACTGCGATAAAGTTCGTTATAGTAGGTCATTCCGCCGGCGGCGTGCTATTCTGGCCGTAATCCCGTTACGAGCGCGCAATTTGCGCGACGCCCGCCATGGCCACCGCACCCGCCGCTACCGAAGCCGCCGACATGCCCGATACCGGGTCGGCGCCGGTTATCCGTACCGCCGTTACGCCGCATGACGACCAAGACCACGCCACGCGGCATCGTTCCTTCCTGGCGGCCGCCACGTCCGACAACACGCGCCAGGCGTACCGCTCGGCGATTAGCCACTACCTGGACTGGGGCGGCGTGCTGCCGGCGGACGAGCCGGCCGTCATCCGCTACCTGGTGCGGTATGCCGACACGCTCAACCCGCGCACCCTGGCGCTGCGCCTGACGGCGCTCTCGCAATGGCACGTCCACCAGGGCTTCGCCGATCCGGCGGCCACGCCGACCGTGCGCAAGACCCTGACCGGGATCGCGCGCGTCAACGGCCGCCCGAAGAAGAAGGCCAAGGCGCTGCCGATCGAGGATCTGGAGCTGATCGTGGCGGCCCTGGCCGGCTTGGGCACGCTGAAGGCGGCGCGCGACAACGCGTTGCTGCAAGTGGGCTTCTTCGGGGGATTTCGGCGTAGCGAGCTGGTGGACATCGAGGTCGACCACATCGCTTGGGACGATCAGGGGATCACGCTCACACTGCCACGCTCGAAGACGGACCAGACCGGCGAGGGGGTGGTGAAGGCGATCCCTTACAGCGACGGGCCGTGCTGTCCGGCGACGGTGCTGCGGGCCTGGCTGGATGCCGCCGGCGTGACCAGTGGCCCGGTCTTCCGATCGATCAGCAAGTGGGGCGTGATGGGCGCCGATGGATTGAACCCGGCCAGCGTGAACACCATCCTGGCCGGCGCTGCCCAACTGGCCAGGCTCGCCTACGTGCCGGAATTGTCAAGTCACAGCCTGCGGCGGGGCATGGCCACCAGCGCGTACCGCGCCGGCGCCGACTTCCGCGACATCAAGCGGCAAGGCGCATGGCGCCACGATGGCACGGTGCAAGGTTACATCGAGGATGCGGGCGTATTCGACCAGAACGCGGCCGGAAGTCTGCTGCGATCGAGGATCAAACCGGCCTGAATTGTCTTAGCGCCCGATTTTTTCCGTTTTCCCTGTTCGCCCCTAACTGAATCACGTTGGTCCGGAACTTTCCCAGCGCCAGTTGAGAATTTCCGGCAGATCGATTCCATGTTCCCGGATATAGCGGCGATGCGCGTCCAGCCGCTCCACCACGAAACGCTGCGCCTGTTCCCTGAATTCACTGAGCGCCGGTACCCGTGCCACAACGGCCAAAAACAGGTGGTAGCGGCTCAATTGGTTCAGCACCACCATGTCGAACGGAGTGGTGGTTGTGCCCTCCTCCCGAAATCCATGCACATGAAGATGCTCGTGATTGGCGCGCCGGTAAGTGAGCCGGTGGATCAGCGACGGATAGCCGTGATAGGCGAAGATGACTGGCTTGTCGGACATGAAAAGGGCATCGAACTCGGGATCCGACAGGCCGTGGGGATGCGCGTGTGGCGGCTGCAGTGTCATCAGGTCGACGACATTGACGAAGCGCACCTTGAGTCCTGGGAACTGCGCATATAGCAACTGCGCCGCCGCCAGCGCTTCCAAGGTCGGGACGTCGCCGCTGCAGGCGAGCACCGCGTCGGGAGTGCCGCCGCCCTTGCTGGCCCACTCCCACTCGCCCACCCCTGCCCTGCAATGGGCCAAGGCGGCAGGCATGTCCAGCCATTGTTCGGCAGGCTGCTTGCCAGCGACGATGACGTTGACCAGGTTGCGGCTGCGCAGACAATGTTCGGTCACGGCTAGCAAGGTGTTGGCGTCGGGCGGCAGGTAGACGCGGACGATCTCCGCCTTCTTATTGAGCACGTGGTCGATGAAGCCCGGA
>JBDSKP010000328.1:0-2058 GCA_039916925.1 Duganella sp. | reverse complement strand
CTGAAGGGCGCGGCCAATTTCTACAAGAGCCGCGGCAAGCACATCATCACCCTCAAGACCGAGCACAAGGCGGTGCTCGACACGGTGCGCGAGCTGGAACGCGTCGGCTTCGAGGCGACCTACCTGGAACCGCAGGACAACGGCCTGATCACCATCGAACAGCTGACGGCGGCGATCCGCCCGGACACGATCCTGGTGTCGGTCATGCTGGTCAACAACGAAATCGGCGTGATCCAGCCGATCGACGAGATCGGCGCGCTGTGCCGCTCGAAGGGCATCATCTTCCACTGCGACGCCGCGCAAGCGACCGGCAAGGTCGTCATCGACCTGCAAAAGACCAAGGTCGACCTGATGACCTTCACCGCGCACAAGACCTACGGTCCCAAAGGCATCGGCGCGCTGTACGTCTGCCGCAAGCCGCGCGTGCGCATCGAAGCGCAAATGCATGGCGGCGGTCACGAGCGCGGCCTGCGTTCGGGCACCTTGCCGACCCACCAGATCGTCGGCATGGGCGAGGCGTTCCGCCTGGCCAAGGTCGAGATGGACACCGAGATCGCCCGCATCAAGGCGCTGCGCGACCGCCTCGCCAAGGGCCTGCGGGAAATCGAAGAGACCTACATCAACGGCGACATGGAACACCGCGTGCCGCACAACCTCAACGTCAGCTTCAACTACGTCGAGGGCGAGTCGCTGATCATGGCCGTCAAGGACCTGGCCGTGTCGTCCGGTTCGGCGTGCACGTCGGCGTCGCTGGAACCGTCGTACGTGCTGCGCGCGCTGGGTCGCAGCGACGAGCTGGCGCACAGCTCCATCCGTTTCACTATCGGCCGTTTCACGACGGCAGAGGACATCGACTTCGCCATCGATCTGATGAAGTCCAAGGTACACAAACTGCGTGAACTGTCGCCGCTGTGGGACATGTTCAAAGAAGGCATCGACATCAGCTCGATCCAATGGGCAGCCCACTAATTTTAAGATCACAGGAGCATCAAAATGGCTTACTCGGAAAAAGTGTTGGACCACTACGAAAATCCACGCAACGTCGGCGCCTTCGACAAGGGCGATGACAGCGTCGGCACCGGCATGGTCGGCGCGCCGGCCTGCGGCGACGTTATGAAACTGCAGATCAAGGTCGGCGCCGATGGCCTGATCGAGGACGCGAAGTTCAAGACCTACGGCTGCGGTTCGGCCATCGCATCGAGCTCGCTGGTGACCGAATGGGTCAAGGGTAAGACGCTCGATCAGGCGCTGGCCATCAAGAACACGCAGATCGCCGAAGAACTGGCGCTGCCGCCGGTGAAGATCCACTGCTCGATCCTGGCGGAAGACGCGATCAAAGCCGCAGTGCTGGATTATCAAACCAAGCATCCAGTCGCAGCTTAAATCGGCTTCACAGCACTGTCTTACAGCGGCGCGCGGACCGAGGTCCGGCGCCGGTACGGAGAATCACATGGCAATCACCCTGACCGAAAAAGCAGCTAAGCATATCAACCGCTACATCGAACGTCGCGGCAAGGGCGTCGGCTTGCGTTTTGGCGTGCGTACCACCGGCTGTTCGGGCCTGGCCTCCAAGCTTGAATACGTCGACGAAGTAGCCGACGAGGACAGCGTTTTCGAATCGCACGGCGTCAAAGTGTTCGTCGATCCGAAAAGCCTGCCGTACATCGACGGCACCGAGCTCGATTTCGCGCGCGAGGGCTTGAACGAAGGCTTCAAGTTCCACAACCCGAACGAGAAGGACGCCTGCGGTTGCGGCGAGAGCTTCCGCATCTGATAAGTCATGCAAAATCATTTTGAGCTGTTCAATCTGCCGCAGCGCTTTGCCGTCGACACCGGGGCGCTCGACAGCGCCTACCGCGACGTGCAAAGCCGCGTCCACCCCGACAAGTTCGTCAACGCGACCGACGCTGAAAAGCGCGTCGCGATGCAGTGGGCCACGCGCGCCAACGAAGCCTATCAGACCCTGAAAAATCCGCAGAAGCGCGCGCAGTACATGTGCGAGCTCAATGGCGTCGATTTGCAGACCGAGTCGAATACTTCGATGCCGATGGCCTTCCT
>JBDSKP010000327.1:0-3598 GCA_039916925.1 Duganella sp. | reverse complement strand
ACGGCGCCGACCAGCGGGCCGGCAAGCGCGCCGCGAACCACGCGGCGCGACGCGCGGCCGGACCCGGCGCCATCGCAAGCCGACCTGTCGAGCTCGACCCAACTGGCACTCGTCGCGGGTGGCCGGCAAGAGACGCGGGCCGACGTGTCCACCTCGACCCAGTTGGCCGTCGGCACGCGCGACGAGCCTGGTTCGCACACCACGACCGCCGCCGACTTGCCTCCCACAGCGGCGGGTGGCAACCCGGCGCGGCGTGACGAGGATGGGCGCAACCCCAACGACGGCTCCCTGATGGACTCGGCCGGCAACGCGGCCGGCATCGGCGCCAACCTGTCCACGGGATCCGATGCCGCCCAGGCCGCCGCCGCCATCGCCGCCGCGCGGGCCTCGGCCAACATCACCATGGCGGCCCAGAACGCGATCGCGCAAATCCAGAACGAGGTCGCGCTCAACGAGGCCGTGAACCACATTCGGGAAGAGTTGGGCAAAGGCGTCAAAGCCCTGGCGCAGTAAGCCGCGGCCCCCCGCAACGCCAACGGGCCGGTTCCAGCTCCATCGCTGGGACCGGCCCGTTTTTTTTCGCGCGCCGCGCGCAGGCGCGTTGTCAGCCGGCCGCGCCCAACTCGTCGCCCATCTCCTTGCCACGCGCGGCGGCCGCCTTGACCGCCGTCACGATGGCCGCCTTCACACCGCTTTGCTCCATGCTGGTGAGCGCCGCGTACGTGGTGCCGCCCTTGGACGTGACGCGTTCGCGCAGCAGCGAGACCGGCTCGCTCGAACGGACGGCCAGCTGCGCCGCGCCGGCGAACGTCGCCAGCGCCAGTTGCGTGCCCTGCTCCGCGCTCAGGCCCAATTCGGCGGCCGCCTGCTGCATCGCCTCGATAAAGTAAAACACGTAGGCCGGACCGCTGCCCGACACCGCCGTCACCGCGTCGATCTTGGCCTCGTCGTCGAGCCACACGGTGGGGCCGACCGCGCGCAGGATACCGTCGGCGGCCTGCTTCTGCTGCGCGCTCACGCCGGCGGCGGCGACCATGCCGGTGATGCCCATGCCGATCAGCGCCGGCGTGTTCGGCATGCAGCGCACGATGGCGCCATAGCCGCCCAGCCAGCGCGACAGGTCGGCGCCGCGGATGCCCGCCGCGACCGACACGATCAGCGTGCGGCCGACGGGATCGAGCAGCGGCAGCAATTGCGCCGCGACCTCGCGCATGCTCTGCGGTTTGATCGCCAGCACGATCACGTCGGCCGCGCCGACGGCGGCGTCGGCGGCGGCGGCCGTGGTCACGCCGTATTGCTGCCGCAGTTTTTCCAGCGACGCCGTATTCGGGTCGACCACGTGGATGTTGGCGCCGTCGGTGAGCTTGCCGGCCAGGCCGGCGATCAACGCGGAGGCCATGTTGCCGCCGCCAATAAATGCAATCTTCATATCAAGCCTTGTAAGTTCGTGATCCAAAAATGGCGCTGCCGACGCGCACGATGGTGGCGCCCTCGAAGATCGCCGCGCGCAGGTCGGCCGACATGCCCATCGACAGCGTATCGAGCGCCAGGCCGTCGGCGCGCAGTTGTTCGTACAACACCCGCAGCCGGGCGAACGCCGCGCGCTGCTGGTCGAATTCCACGGCCGGCTCGGGGATCGCCATCAGGCCGCGCAACGTCAGATTGGGCAGCGCCGCGACCTTGTGGGCCAGCGCCGCCACCGCGTCCGGGGCGACGCCGCTCTTGCTGGCCTCGCCGCTGATATTTACTTGCAAACAGATTTGCAACGGCGCCATGCCGGCCGGCCGCTGCTCGGACAGGCGCTGGGCGACCTTCTCGCGCTCGACGGTGTGGACCCAGTCGAAGTGCTCGGCGATGGGCCGCGTCTTGTTGCTCTGGATCGGGCCGATGAAATGCCACTCCAGCGGAGCCGGCTGGGCGCGCAGCGCGGCGATCTTGTCGAGCGCCTCCTGCAGATAATTCTCGCCGAACGCCCGCTGGCCGGCCTCGACGGCCTCGAGCACGGCTTGCGGACCGAAAGTCTTGGACACGGCCAGCAGTTGCACGGCGTCGGGCGAACGGCCGGATTCTTGAGCGGCGGCAACGATAGTCGCGGTGATTGCTTGCAAGTTTTGGGGGATCGGGGACATAATCATCGGGTAAAAGACAGCGGTAAGCGTCATCACACCAACGCCAGGCAGGGATTATAAATGGACATATCCGAACTTCTCGCATTCTCCGTCAAGAACAAGGCCTCGGATCTGCACCTGTCGGCCGGGCTGCCGCCGATGATACGGGTACATGGCGACGTGCGGCGCATCAATCTGCCGCCGCTCGAGCACAAGGACGTGCACGGCATGATCTATGACATCATGAACGACGGCCAGCGCAAGGCGTACGAGGAGATGCTGGAGGTCGACTTCTCGTTCGCGATCCCGGGGCTGGCGCGGTTCCGCGTCAACGCCTACAACCAGGAGCGCGGCGCCTCGGCGGTGCTGCGCACGATCCCGTCGAAGATCCTCAGCCTCGAGGAGCTCAACGCGCCGAAGATCTTCGCCGAATTCGCGCTCAAGCCGCGCGGGCTGGTGCTGGTGACGGGGCCGACCGGCTCGGGCAAATCGACGACGTTGGCGGCGATGGTCAACCACCTCAACGAAAACGAGTACGGCCACATCCTGACGATCGAAGACCCGATCGAGTTCGTACACGAATCGAAGAAATGCCTGATCAACCAGCGCGAGGTGGGGCCGCACACGCTGTCGTTCAACAACGCGCTGCGCTCGGCGCTGCGGGAGGACCCGGACGCGATCCTGGTCGGCGAGCTGCGCGACCTGGAAACGATCCGGCTGGCGTTGTCGGCGGCCGAGACGGGCCACCTGGTGTTCGGCACGTTGCACACGTCGTCGGCGGCCAAGACGATCGACCGCATCGTCGACGTCTTCCCGGCCGATGAAAAGGAGATGGTGCGGGCGATGCTGTCGGAATCGCTGCAGGCGGTGATCTCGCAAACGCTGCTCAAGACCAAGGATGGCGCGGGGCGGGTGGCGGCGCACGAGATCATGGTGGCGACGCCGGCGATCCGCAACCTGATCCGCGAATCGAAGATCGCGCAGATGTACTCGGCGATCCAGACCGGCAGCAACGTCGGCATGCAAACGCTGGACCAGAACCTCACGGACCTGGTGCGGCGCAACGTCATCTCCGCCGCCGCCGCCCGCAGCGCCGCCAAAACCCCGGACAACTTCCCCGGCTAAAAACAGTGGGGTCAAGTCTAACATTCATACATGGGCTCGACTTTGTTACTGTAGAACCCGTGTACGATTGTTAGACTTGACCCCGTGTTTGGGGCTGAAAGGAATATCATGGAACGCGACCAGGCCTCCAAATTCATGTTCGATCTGCTGAGGTTGATGACCAGCAAAAAAGGCTCGGACCTGTTCATCACCGCCGGCTTTCCGCCGGCGATCAAGATCGACGGCAAGATGACGCCCGTGTCGTCCCAGGTGCTGACCGCAGCCCATACCGTCGACCTGGCCCGCTCCATCATGAACGATAAGCAGACCGCGTCGTTCGAACTGACCAAGGAGGCCAACTTCGCCATCAGCCCCGGCGACCTGGG
>JBDSKP010000326.1:0-5693 GCA_039916925.1 Duganella sp. | reverse complement strand
CTGTCGAGCCGGTCCCACGCCGATTGCGACAGCCCGGCGCCAGCGCACAGGAACAGCTTCACGCGCGAGAAGAAGTTGGCGCTCAACGCGGCGTCGGTCTTCATCGCGTCGGTCAGCATTTCGAATCCTTTCGGGATGTTGAAATACATCGTCGGCGCGATCTCGCGCAGGTTCGCGAGCGTGACCGGAAAGTCGCGCGGGGTCGGCTTGCCGTCGTCCAGATAAAGCGTGCCGCCGTTGTACAGCACGATGCCGACATTGTGGCTGCCGCCGAAGGTGTGGTTCCACGGCAGCCAGTCCAGCAGCACCGGCGGTTCGTCGCCCATGAACGGGAAGGTTTGCAGCAGCATTTGCTGGTTGCTGCACAACATGCCGTGGGTGGTGGTGACGGCCTTCGGCTTCTTGATCGAGCCTGAGGTGAACAGGAACTTGGCCACCGTGTCGACGCCGACGGCCGCATGCGCCGCTTCGACCGTCGATGGCGTGACGTCGAGCAGCGACTGGAAGCTGGTGGAGCGCTGACCGGGCACTTCGCCCTGCGCCAATATCAGTTCCGCGTCCGCCGGCATCACCGCGCTGATGGCGCGGCTGTAGGCGGCGCCATCGCAGGCGAACAACGCGCCGGGCGTCAGCTTGGCGAGCATCTCCGACAGCTTGGTGAAATCGGTCGCCACCAGCGAATAGGAGGGCGACACCGGCGCATACGGAATGCCGGCGTACATGGCGCCCAGCGCGAGCTGGAAGTGTTCCAGGTCGTTGCCGGACAAGATTACCAGCGGACGTTCGGTGGAAAGCCCGCGATCGAGCAGCGCCTGGCCGATGCTGCGCGCGCGCTTCAACACGTCGGCGTACGACAGCCGTATCCAATCGCCGCCATCGGCCGGACGGCGCGCCACCAGCGTGCGCTCGGGATGGGCGGCGGCGCCCGATTCCAGGCGGTCGGTGAAACGCGGCGGGAACGGATCGAGCGGCGTGACGGCGTCCACGTGCCACAACCCGTCGACCTGATACGCCGAGATCTCCGGATTGCCCATCCGGACCGGGCGCCGCTTTGTCGTGCCGCTGGACCGCTCCGCGATCAACGATTGATTCATGCGGAGCTCCTGTCAGATCGGATAGTGGCGGGACGTGGTCTGGATCGTGATCCAGCGCAGCTCCGTGAACTCGGCGATGGCCGCCTTGCCGCCGAAACGTCCGTAACCACTGCCTTTGACACCACCGAACGGCATCTGCGCCTCATCGTGCACGGTGGGACCGTTGATGTGGCAGATGCCCGATTCGATGCGGCGCGCGACCGCCATCGCGCGGCCGATATCGCGGCTGAACACCGCCGACGACAGACCGTATTCGCTGTCGTTGGCCAGCGCGATGGCTTCCTCGTCGGTGTCGAAGCGGAGGATGGAGACGATGGGACCGAACGATTCCTCCTGGTAGACCTTCATTTCCGGCGTCACGCCGTCGACGATGGCCGGCTGCATGATGTTGCCGACTACTTCGGCCGAGCTTTGCGTCACGCGCGCGCCACGGTCGCGGGCGTCCTGCAGCATGCCGGCCACGCGGGCGGTGGCCGAGGGATCGATCATGCCCGACAGCGGCGCGTCCGTTTGCGCCGCCTTCAAGGTGGCGGTTTTGGCGGCCAGTTTTTCGAGGAAGGCCGGAGCCACCTTGTTGTCGACCAAAATGCGGTCGGCCGACATGCAGATCTGGCCCTGGTTGAAGAAGGCGCTGAAGGCCGCCGCTTCGACGGCTTCGTCCAGGTCCGCGTCGTCGAGGATCAGCAGCGGGTTCTTGCCGCCCAGCTCCAGCAGCACCGGTTTCAGATGGCGGGCGCAATGCTGGGCGATGATGCGCCCGACGTTGGTCGAGCCGGTGAAGTTAACGCGGCGGACCGCCGGCGCGGCGATCAGGTGTTCCACGATCCGTGGCGCGTCCTGCGGCGCGTTGGTGATGACGTTGACGACGCCGGGCGCGAAGCCGGCTTCCTCGAACACGGTGCCGATCAGGCGGTGCAGGGCGGGGCACAGCTCCGACGCTTTCAGGATCACGGTGTTGCCGCAGGCGAGCGGCATGGCGATGGCGCGGATGCCGAGGATGATCGGGGCGTTCCACGGCGCCATGCCGAGCACCACGCCGCATGCCTGGCGCAGGCCCATGGCCATCGAGCCGGGTACGTCCGACGGAATGACCTCGCCACCGATCTGGGTCGTCATCGACGCCGCCTCGCGCAGCATATTGGACGCCAGCGTCACATTAAACTGGTACCACATCGGGCTGCCGCCGGCTTCGGCGACGCCGCGCGCGACGAATTCGGCGCGGTACTTCTCCATCGTGTCGGCGGCTTTGAGCAGCAGCGCGCGGCGGGCGCCGGGCGCCATCGCCGACCAGGCCGGGAAGGCATCCTGCGCGGCCTTGACGGCGCGGTCGGCGTCGGCCAATTGCGCGGCGGCGGCGCGGGTGACCACTTCGCCGCTGGCGGGATTGCGCCGCTCGAAGCTGGCCTTGTCTTGGGCGGCGGCGCCTTGGCCGCCAATCAGCAGATCGGTATCAAACATGGTGGTCTCCTTTTATTTTTATCGTAGAGTTTAGCCGCGTTTGAACGTCTGCAGACCCGGCTTGATGGTCTTATCGTCCAGGAACTGCTTGAGGCCCTGGGCGCGTCCTTTTTCCGGATCGCGATAGTTGGACTGGTCGACCTTGGCGTACAGGTAGTCCTCGTTCTGGTCCCAATTCAGTTCGCGGCAGCGCTTGAAGCCGTTCTTGGCGATGCGCAGCACGGTCGGCGCCTTGGCCAGCAGTTTTTCCGCCAGCGCGACCACTTCGTCGCGCAGCTGGGCGCGCGGCACGCTCTTGTTGATCAGGCCCATGGCCGCCGCTTCCTGGCCGGTGAAGGTGTCGCCGGTCATGATGTAGTGCAGCGCCTGGCGGTGGCCCATGGTGTCGGCGACGGCCTTGCTGACCAGGTTGCCGGGCGGGATGCCCCAGTTGATCTCGGACAGGCCGAACACTGCTTCGTCGGCGGCGATGGCCAGGTCGCAGGCGACCAGCGGCGAGAACGCGCCGCCGAAGCACCAGCCGTTGACCATGGCGATGGTCGGCTTGCTGTACATGCGCAGCAGCTTCCATTGCCACTGCGAGCAGTCGCGGCGCAGGCGCTCCTGGAAGATCTCCGGCTTGCCGTCGTTCTCGCGGAAGTACTCTTTCAAATCCATGCCGGCGGTCCAGGCGTCGCCGGCGCCGGTCAGCACGACCACTTGCGCTTCCTCGTCCAGTTCCAGCGTCTCGAGCACGTCGATCATCTCGCGGTTCAAGGTCGGGCTCATGGCGTTGCGCTTGTCGGGACGGTTCAGGGTGATCCAGCCGATACCTTTTTCAACATCGACCTTGACGGTTTCCCAGCGGGCTTCATATTTGGACATACAATGTGTCTCCTTTTAGTTGGCTTATCTTGAGATTTAAGTATCAGGCTGCCTGATATGTGGCTTATACTATACCCACCTCTTTTGTTTTACAAGAAAATTTTTATGGTCAAAGCAGATTTTTCCGATAGCACTAAACCTATGGGCTTGGCCTACCTGGTGGGGCGTCTCGACCACGTGCTGGGCAAGCGGCTGCGCGATTGCTGCGCGCCGGCCGGCGTGACGGTGCCGCAGTACACGGCGCTGTCGGTGTTCCGGGCGCAGGGCGCGCTGTCGAACGCGCAACTGGCGGTGCGGACGATGGTGTCGCCGCAATCGGCCAACGAGATGGTCAAGTCGATCGAAGCGAAGGGCTGGATCGAGCGCACGCCCGATCCGTCGCACGGGCGCATCATCCAGATCCAGCTGACGGAGGCCGGGCACGCGATCCTGGCGCAGTGCGACGGCAAGGTGCGCGAGGTCGAGATGCAGATGTTCCCCGATATGGATCACGAGGAACGCGTGCGGCTGTATGGACTGCTGCGCGGCGCGGTGCGGGCGCTCAGTCTCGAGGGGATTTGACCGGGGCGGATGCGGGCGGGCGATGCCGGCGCTGCGGCCAGACGCGGTCCATCAACGGCTTGACGCTCAAGCCGTGGACCACGATCGAGAGCATGATGACGAATAGCGAAATGTGCGTCAGCCGCTCGGCCAGGACCGGGGCCAGGCCTTGTTCGATCGCATACATCAAATAGTAGATGGAGCCGATGCCGCGCACGCCGAACCAGCCGGTCATCGCGCGCAGCCGCATGCTGGTGGCGCCGCCGGCCAGGCCGAGGAACACGCTGACCGGCCGCGCGATGAAGAACAGGAACAAGGCCATCAACAACGCCTCCAGGTCCATGCTGCGCAGCGAGATCATGCCGCCCAGCAGGAGCACCAGGGTCAACTCGGACAACCGTTCGAGGTGCTCTTTGAACACCAGCGATTCGGTGCTGACGGTCATCGGCGCCTCGTGCGTCTGGCTGGTTTGGGCGGCCGCCGATTTCGTCACGTCCTGTTCCAGCAGGCCCTGACGGTCCTTGGGCGCGCCGGCCAGCACCAACTCGGTCTGGCGCAACGCGACCGCGGCGAAGAACACCGCCAGGAAGCCCCACGCGTGTATCAGGCTGGAGACGCCGTAGACGATGGCGATCAGGCCCAGTCCCACCAGATCGTCCATGATCTCGTGCCGTGGCTCGACGATGCGCAGGCGCCATCCCAGCCGCGCCGTCAGCGCGCCGCCGGCATAGCCGACCACAATCGCCGCGCCCGAGGCCCACACCACATCGACCAGGAACCAGCGCCAGTGATGGGCGCCGGTGTCCTCGCCCACACCGAGCATGGCCAGACCAAGGAAGACGAAGGGGAAGGCGCTGCCGTCGTTCATGCCGGCCTCGCAGGTCAGGGTGAAGCGCAGTTGATCCTTGTCGCCGGCATGGCGGACCTGGACGTCGGTCGCCAGCACCGGATCGGTCGGCGCCAGGATGCCGCCCAACAGGATGCCGGCCCCCAGCGGCAGGCCCAGGACGAAGAAGCCGAAGGCCGCCACCAGCGCCACCGTCAGCGTCATCGACACCCACGCCAGCCGCAGCGGCGCGTCCCAATGCCGCAGCTTGAACGGCACCGGCATCTTGATCCCGGCCGAGAACAGCGAGATCAGGATGGCGATTTCGGTCAGCACCTCCAGCAGGTCCGATTGCAGCATCGGATCGAAGTCGAGGATGTTGAGCACCGTCGGGCCGAGCAGGATGCCGAAGCCGAGATACACCATCGCCGACGTGAACGGCGACCGGGAAATCGTGGTCGCCGCCAGGCCGCGCGCCAGCATCAGGCAGCCGACCAGCAGGAACCAATGATTGGTGTTCATGCGGTCTCCTTGGTGGCGTGTGAACCGTGGCGTGTCTTCACCGGGTCTGGTTGGGGAACTGGCGCAGGGTGTTCACCTCGCGGCCTGAGATCATGAATTCGCCGTCGCCCCGGTAGTGCAGGGTTTGAGGCGGCTTGGGGGACTTGGCCACATGCGCGCGTACCACCTGCCAGACGAACAGCGGGTGGTTGGGATTCGGGTGGGCGTCGGCCAGGCGGCATTCGAAACTGGCGTAGCATTCGGCGATCATCGGGGTGGCGACGTCGGTGGCGGCTTCCGGGGTAAGGTTGAACAGTTTGAATTTATCGGTGTCGGCGCCGCTGCAGTTGCCGATGCCGATCACCTGTTCCAGCAGGGCGGCGGTGGGCAGGTTGATCACGCATTCCTTG
>JBDSKP010000325.1:0-2173 GCA_039916925.1 Duganella sp. | reverse complement strand
GCGGTGTTCATGTCGTGGGTGCGGCGGCGGTCGTCGCCGGTGTTCTTGCGCAGGTCCAGGAACTCTTCGATGTCCATGTGCCAGGTTTCCAGGTAGGCGCACACCGCGCCTTTGCGCTTGCCGCCCTGGTTGACCGCGACGGCGGTGTCGTTGACCACTTTCAGGAACGGCACCACGCCTTGCGATTTGCCGTTGGTGCCCTTGATGTGGGCGCCCAGCGCGCGCACCGGGGTCCAGTCGTTACCCAGGCCGCCGGCGAACTTGGCCAGCAGCGCGTTTTCCTTGATGGCGTCGTAGATACCTTCCAGGTCGTCCGAGACGGTCGTCAGGTAGCACGACGACAGCTGCGAACGCAGGGTGCCCGAGTTAAACAAGGTCGGGGTCGACGACATGAAGTCGAACGACGACAGCAGGTTGTAGAACTCGATGGCGCGCGCTTCGCGGTCGCTTTCGTTCAGGGCCAGGCCCATCGCCACGCGCATGTAGAACGCCTGCGGCATTTCGATGCGCACGTCGCGCACGTGCAGGAAGTAGCGGTCGTACAGGGTTTGCAGGCCGATGTAGCCGAACTGCAGATCGCGGTCGGCGACCAGCGCCTTGGCCAGGCGGGCCAGGTCGAATTCGGCCAGTTTGACGTCCAGCAGCTCGTTTTCGATGCCCTTGGCGATGTATTGCGGGAAGTAGGTGATGTACTCGGCGGCGGCCGCGCCCTGCGCGACTTCCTTGCCGAAGACTTCTTTACGGATCGTGTGCAGCAGGATGCGGGCCGTCACTTGCGAGTAGGCCGGGTCCTTTTCCATCAGCGCGCGGGCGGCCAGGATGGCGGACTTGTGCAGCTCTTCGACCGGCACGCCGTCGTACAGGTTTTTCAGCGTCTCGGCGACGATGGCGTCGGCGTCGACGTGCTTTTCCAGGCCGATGCAGGCGGCGTTGATCAGGCCCGTGACGCGGTCCATCTCCAGCGGCTTGCGCTCGCCGTTTTCCAGCACGTGGATTTGCGGCGCGGCGATCTTGGCGGTGGCGCCTTGCGCTTCCTTGAGCGCGCGACGCTCCTCCATGTGCTTGGCGCGGTACAGGACATAGGCGCGGGCGACATCGTGTTCGCCGGAGCGCATCAGCGCCAGCTCGACCTGGTCTTGCACGTCTTCGATGTGGAAGGTGCCGCCGGACGGCTGGCGGCGCACCAGCGCCGTCACGACGCTGGCGGTCAGCTGTTCTACCAGTTCGCGCACGCGCGCCGAGGCGGCGCCCTGGCCGCCGTTCACGGCCAGGAAGGCCTTGGTGACGGCGATCGCGATTTTCGACGGTTCAAACGCGACGACCGCGCCGTTACGGCGGATGATGCGGTAGTCACCGAGGTCGCTGGCGGCCGTGACCGGGCTGCTGGCGGTGCTCGCAGCGGCCGCTGGTACCAGCGCTGGATTGATGGTGATGTCTTGTGTAGATTGCATTTAAGCTCCCCGATAACGGCGTGCAGTCAGTGCTGCGCGGCTATGTTTGTAAATAAAAAGGCCAAAATGAAGCGATCAGCCACACCTGCCTGGCTGGTTAAACTGCAACAAAAAGGGGTAGGACCTGGCCCCGAGGGCATGTATGTAAATGAAGAACCAGTATCATGAGAACTACTATATCTAGTGATTGCGAAGATTCAATACACTGATTGTAGTAGCCGAAGGCGGGTATATCAAGCTCTACCCCATTGAAAAAAGAAGAAATAATTAGGCTTGCACTATTGACTTTAAGGAAGGCCTTTGACGAAGCGCAATACGGCGGTAGCGCTCACTAACTCCGGTGCAAACTTTCTAGTTTCTTCACAGAATCGCAGCCAACTTTTAACATAAAAGTTCCAATCAAACAACGGTCCGGGGTCGGTTTTGCGGCCCGGCGCGATGTCCTCGTGGCCTTGGACGTCGGTCAGCGGGTAGCGCCGCCGCAGCGCCTCGGTCAGCGCCGCCAGCGCCGCGTACTGCGCCGGTTCGAACGGCGTGTCGTCGGTGCCTTCCAGTTCGATCCCGATCGAGTAGTCGTTACATTTTTCGCGTCCGCGAAACGACGACACGCCGGCGTGCCATGCGCGCTCGTTGGCCGAGACGTACTGGATCACCGAGCCGTCACGACGGATGAAGAAGTGGGTCGACACCTTCAGCCCGCGCAGGTCCGCGAGCGAAGGGTC
>JBDSKP010000324.1:0-2827 GCA_039916925.1 Duganella sp. | reverse complement strand
CAGCGCGGTTCGATGTCAGGTAGAGCTCGGCCCGCGCGTTGCCGGCCGCCGCTTGCGCCGTTTCGGTGTACTCACCAGCGTTGCCGCCCTTGGCGGTGACGGTGCCCTTGAGCGCGGCGGCCTGCTTGTCGACCACCCTCAGCACCGATCCGGCGTCGCCGCCGGCGTTGTTGGCCGGCTGGCCGGGCTGGCCTTGCGGACCGCCGCCGAAATTGACGCCGCCGCCGTTGCCGCCCGCAGCGTGCTGCAACAACGACAGCACGCCGCGGGTCGCGCCCTTCACCATGTTCTCCAGATAGACGGCGGCACCGGCGCCGGCCGGCGCGTTGATGTTGTTGGCGCTGCCGCCATTGCCGCCGGTCGCCTGCGCCAGCACCGACACATTGCCAGTGACCGAGTAAGCCGAGGCGCTGGCCGTGGCCTTGCCGCCGTCGCCACCCCGGCCGGCCGCCAGCACCACCGCGTCGCCGCCGTTGCCGCCGGCCGCATAGGCGCGCGCCGACACGGCGCCGGACAAGGCGGACGCGCTGGCGAAGCTCGAGGCGTTGCCGCCGGCGCCGGCGTTACTCAGCGTTGGGTCCATATTGAAGACGAACAGGTCCGCCGCCCCTAGCTGGCCGCCGTTGCCGCCGAAGACGTTGGCCTCGGCGCCGGCGCCGCCGGTCAGGGCGCCCGCATAGACGCGTGCGAGCGCCGCCGCCCCCGCCCCGCCGTTGCCGCCCAAGCCGCCGGGCGAGTACTGGCAAATCCCCTGGTTGCGGCAATCGTCGCTGTCGGGATCGAGCACGGCCGGCATCAGCCCCGTGCCGCCGTTGCCGCCGGCGCCGCCGGTCAGCGTCAACCGGTTAAAGGCGCCGCCGGTCAGCGAGGTGTCGGTCAGGTTGGGCGCCACGCCGCCGGCGCCGCCGTTCGGCGCCGTCTCGGTGCCGGGCGCGCCGACGGCGCCGCTGGCGCCGGTCACGGTGCGGTCGGCAGCATACGCCTGGTTGACCGCCAGCGACAACAACAGGGGCGCCAGGCCGGCGATGAAGCGCGATGTGGCGACGGAGGGAATGCGGCGGTTCGATGTCTTCATTTATTTGACCCAAGAATGTGTTTTAAGGGATGCGGGCGGCCAAGGACCACCCCATCATTATTATTGTTATATTATTCTAATTATTAAATTTATAATGATACCAAAGTCTCTTGTTGATTGATCCCAGCTCTCCGGAACCGCAACCATGCACAACGCAGCACCGTCACAAGCAACCGATATTTGGCTCGACATGCCGGCCGCGCAGGCGCAGGAGTTCGCGGGGGCGCTGGCGACGCGCGCCGTCGGCGCGCTGACCGTGTCGCAGGTGGAGGGAGGGGCGTATCGGGTGCGGCGCCAGACGCCGCTGCACGAGGGAGCGAAAAAAGAGTGGTTGCTGGTGGCGATCCAGCGCCAGGGCGGCAGCCGGTTGCGCCAGCTGGGCCGCGACAGCACGCTGGCGCCCGGCGACATCGCGCTGTATTCGACGGCGCAGCCCTACCGGCTCGAGTTCGACGGCGCCTTCCGCCAGACCGTCATCGGCTTTCCGGCCGCGCCGTTACGCGCGCTGTGCCCGGACATCGACATTTTGGTCGGCGGCGCCATGAGCGGACGGCGCCCGCAGGTGGCGCTGCTGGCGGCGATGGCCGAGTGCCATTTCGACACCGATTACGGCGCCCTGCCGCACCATGCCGGCACGTACGCCGCCAGCGCGCTCAGCGCCACGCTGGCCGGCTGCGCGGTGACGCAACCGGCCGGCGAAGACGCCACCCGCAGCAAGCTCAGTCAATATCATTTGGAGCGGCTCCGGCGCTTCGCCATGTCCCGCCTCGGCGACTGCGGGCTGTCGGTGGGCGACGTGGCGGCGGCGCTCAACATCTCGGCGGCGCATATCCACCGGCTGTTCAGCGGGCAGCCGCACACGTTCAGCGCGTGGCTGTGGCACACCCGGCTTCAGCAGTGCCACCTGGCGCTGGTCAATCCGGCGTTTGGCGGCATGTCGATCAGCCAGATCGCCTTCCAGTACGGGTTCGGGCACGCCTCGCACTTTTCGCGCGCCTACCGCGCGCAGTTCGGCATCACGCCCAGCGCCAGGCGCCAGGCTAACGCGACAACTGTTCGAGCCTGCGCTCGATAAACGCTTGCAGCTCGGGCGTGAGCCCGTTCGACTGGCGCGCGCGCTGGAAGGCTTCGCGCGCCTCGGGCAGGTGCTGGTCCGCCTGCAGCGAGATGCCCAGCCCCATCCACCACACGCCGTTGTTCGGCGCCAGTTGCAGCGCGTCGCGGTAATAGCGGGCGGCCTCGCCGTGGCGCTGCTCGCGCTGCAGCACACCGGCCAGGAAGGCCAGGTAGTCGGCGCTGTCACCGGCGTATGGCAGGGTTTTCATCAGCGTGTCGAGCGCCGGGCCGCCGCGTTCGAGCTGCAACCGCGCCAACACCATCGCCAGCCCCGGCTGGCGCGGATCGATGCCCAGCGACAGGCGCAGCTGGCGGATCGCCTCGTCCGTGCGTTTGTTTTCCAGCAGCAGGCTGACATAGGTCTGGCGCGCGGCCTCGTTGCGCGGATCGATCTCCAGCGCGCGCTCCAGATCGGCCAGCGCCACGCTCAGGCGGCCTTCCTGCAAGGCCACCAGCGCGCGGCGGTAAGCGCCGTCCGATTCCAGCTTGGGCGTCTGCTCGCGCCGGCTGACGCCTTCCGGCTGCTCCGCGCGGCGCGCGCCGGCGTCGGGCGCGCGCGACGGCGGTCTGGACGCGGGGGGGCGGTCGGATTCCTCCTGGGCCGGCGAGGACTTGCCCGGCCGCCGCGGCGGCGGC
>JBDSKP010000323.1:0-3628 GCA_039916925.1 Duganella sp. | reverse complement strand
GCCATGGATCAGCAAAAGCTGCGCACACTGGTCTTTGAAAAAACCGGCGTCAAGATCGATATCGACGACCCGATCTTCGCGCTGGTGGCGCTCAACGAGGCGGTGCTGGAGGAAGCGGTCGAGCGGCACGTCGCCGCCATCGACGCCGCCTCGCGCGAACTGACGCAACACGCGCGGCTGGCCGGCGGCTTGCCGCCGGTGTCGGAGGCGGCGCGCGAGGCGGTGGTGCTGGATGCGACCAACGAGCCGGTGGCGGCCGCCTCGACGGCAGGGTATGTGCCGACGCCGCCCGGTCCGGTGCGGCCGATCGCCACCCGGTCGATGGCGGTCACGCCGCGCGAGTCGCGGCTGCTGGCGGCGGCGGCCGGCGTCGCCATCGTCAGCGCGCTGGTGGTCGTGGGCGTCCAGGCGCTATTGTCGAAACCGACGCCGGCGCCCGTCATCGAGCAGGCCAAGGCGCTGACGCCGGAGCAAACGCTGGCGTTGCGCAACGCCGAAAAGCTGACCAGGGCCATCGAGAAGCTGGACCCGAAGACGCGCAACCAGTTGCAGGCCGAGCTGCAAAAATAGCGGCGCGGCGCGCGCATCATCGGATTTATTTTTCGTGCTAACATGTGAATACCTATTCACATGAAGAGTTATACAAAATACATGAGCTGCCAACACGACTATGCCGGCGTCGATCCGGCGATCGCGCAACTGGCCGATCTGTTCCACCTGCTGGGCGATCCGACCCGCTTGCGCATCGTGCTCGCCTGCGTGGCGGCGCCGATCGCCGTCAGCGACATCGCCACCTCGCTTGAGCTGAGCAGCTCCCTCGTGAGCCACCACTTGCGCTTGCTGCGCGCGGCGCGCATCGTGAAGTCCGAGCGGCAAGGCAAGCAAGTTTTCTACTCCGCCGCCGATGCGCATATCAGCGACGTCCTGAACGATATGCTGGAACATATCGCCGAACCTTCCAACGGAAACGAAGCATGAGCAAGCACGACGACCACCAGGGCCACGACCACCACGATCACGATCATGGGCACGATCACAAGGACTGCGGCCACGGCCACGCCGCCGCCAAACCGGCCGGGAAAGGCCACGGCCACGACCATGGACATGACCACGCCCACGGCCATCACCACCACCACGGCGATCCCAACACGATGGGCCGCGCGTTCGCCATCGCGATCGTGCTCAACACGGTATTTGTCGCCGTCGAATTCTTCTACGGTTTCCTGGCCAACTCCACGGCGCTGATGGCCGACGCCGGCCACAACCTGTCCGACGTGCTGGGCCTGATGCTGGCCTGGGGCGCGGCCATCCTGGCCAAGCGGCTGCCGAACCAACGCTACACCTACGGCCTGCGCAGCACCTCGATGCTGGCGGCGCTGTTTAACGCCATGCTGCTGATGGTGGCCTGCGGCGGCATCGCCTTCGAGGCGGTGCAACAGCTGATGCGTCCGGAGCCGGTGGCCGGCTTCACGGTGTCGGTGGTGGCCGGCATCGGCATTCTGATCAACGGCTTCTCGGCGTGGTTGTTCATGTCGGGCAGCAAGGACGACATCAACATCCGCGGCGCCTATCTGCACATGGCGGCCGACGCCGCGATCTCGCTGGGCGTGCTGGTGGCCGGCGTGATCGTCCGCTATTCAGGCTGGAACTGGATCGATCCGGCCGTCAGCATGGTGATCGTCGCCATCATCGTCTACAGCACCTGGTCGCTGCTCAGGCAGTCGCTGCGCCTGATGCTGGCCGCCGTGCCGGACAACGTGGACCGCGCCGGCATCGAGCAATTCCTGCGCGCCCGTCCCGGCGTGACCGAGGTGCACGACCTGCACATCTGGGCGATGAGCACCACCGAGACCGCCCTCACCGCGCAGTTGGTCACGCCGGCCGGTTATCCGGGCGACCTGGCGGTCGACGCCATCACCCGCCAGCTGCGCGAGGATTTCTCGATCCAGCACAGCACCCTGCAGGTGCGGCTCGGCACCACGGTGCACGCGTGCTGCCTGCATGAGCCGGCGCAGTAGCCACACGCCGATGGCGGCTCGTAAATGGCGGATTACGCTTCGCTAATCCGCCCTACGTGGTTCCGAAGTCAGTCGGCGTATTTAGCGTATTGGCGTTTTGCGGTCAGTCGGCGAATTTGGCGTACAGCTCCGTGCTCAGATAGCGCTCGCCGAACGACGGGATGATCGTCACGATCATCTTGCCGGCGCTTTCCGGCCGGCGCGCCACCTGCAGCGCGGCCCACAGCGCCGCGCCCGACGATATGCCCACCAGCAGCCCCTCCTGGCTGGCCGCCTGGCGCGCGGTCTCGAAGGCGTCGTCATTGCCCACGCCGATGATCTCGTCGTACACCCGGGTGTTGAGCACGGCCGGCACGAAGCCGGCGCCGATGCCCTGCAGCGGATGCCGCCCCTTGACGCCGGTCGCCAGCACCGGCGACGCCGCCGGTTCGACCGCGATGCAGCGGAACTCCGGCTTGCGCGCCTTGATCACCTCGCCCACGCCGGTAATGGTGCCGCCGGTGCCGACGCCGGCCACCAGGATGTCGGCGCG
This sequence comes from Duganella sp., assembly GCA_039916925.1. Taxonomy (GTDB): domain Bacteria; phylum Pseudomonadota; class Gammaproteobacteria; order Burkholderiales; family Burkholderiaceae_D; genus Rugamonas. The sequence goes on along the minus strand of JBDSKP010000323.1, from coordinate 1,078 downwards.
GCCGTCGGTGTCGTCCCAGATTTCCTCGGCCGTCGTGCGGCGGTGCACATCGGGATTGGCGGGGTTGTTGAATTGCTGCGGCATCAGGTAGCGGCGGTCGCCGTCGGCCAGCTCCTCGGCCCGGCGGATCGCGCCCAGCATGCCTTCGGCGCCGGGCGTGAGGATCAACTCGGCGCCGTACGCGCGCAGCAGCATGCGGCGCTCGCGGCTCATGGTGTCGGGCATGACCAGCGTGCAGCGGTAGCCGCGCGCGGCGCACACCATCGCCAGCGCGATGCCGGTGTTGCCGCTGGTCGGTTCGAGGATGATGGTGTCGGGATGGATCTGGCCGGCCGCCTCGGCCGCTTCGATCATGGACAGGCCGATGCGGTCTTTCACGCTGTGGGCCGGATTGCAGTATTCCAGCTTGACCAGCACTTCGGCGTTCAGGCCCTTGGTCAGTCGATGCAGCCGTACCAGCGGTGTGCGGCCGATCAGTTCAGTAACGTCGTTGGCAATTTTCATGGAAAACCTCCGCGCGATGGGGAGTAGCCAGTCTACTCCTCCCGCACGCGAATACGTCCTCCGCTGCCATCTAAATCCCGACGAAACTCACTTCACATCCACCAATTCGACATCGAAGATCAGCGCCGAATTCGGCGGGATGCCGCTGCCCGGCGACGGCCGCGAGCCGTAGGCCAGTTCGGACGGAATAATCAGGGTGCGCTTGCCGCCGACCTTCATGCCCTGGATGCCCTGGTCCCAGCCCTTGATGACGCGGCCGGCGCCGAGCACGAAGTCGAGCGGCTCGCCGCGCGGAATCGACGAGTCGAACTGCTTGCCGTGCATGTTTTTCGCCAGCGGACGATACAGCCAGCCGGTGTAGTGCATGTAGACGGTGGCGCCGGTGCTGGCCTCCTTGCCGGTGCCGACCTTGGTGTCGGTGACGATCAACTGCTCCGCGGCCGGGCCGGGCGTGGCCGAACCGACGACCATCGGCGGCGGTGGCGGCACGACGGCCGGGGCCACCGGCGCAGAGGGTGCGGCCGGGGCGGCCGGGGCCGGGGTTTGGGCCTGGGCCACGGAGGCCGCCAGCGCG
>JBDSKP010000322.1:0-4440 GCA_039916925.1 Duganella sp. | reverse complement strand
GTAGAAGGTCAGCACGGGCGTCTCGATGGTCGCGGTCTAGTCGCAGTCGTGGCTGGAGTGGCACAGATTGCTGGCGCGGTAGGCGGCGACGTAGTCGTCGAAACTGGTTTGCGGGGCGGCTTCCATCTCGGCCTGTTCGGCCAGCGAAACGGCGGCCAGGCCGTCGAAATACGCCGTTTCGTCGGCGCTCGGCGGATGGGCGCGGAAGTAGGCGGCATGCTTTTCGCTCTGTGCCAGGCCGAAGGCGGCGAACGATTTGCCGTTGGCCTGCAGCGCCGCCAGCACCTTGGCCGACGGCGTCAGGCTGGCGTCGGCCAGCTTGGCGGCCTGCGATTTCATCGCGTCGGCATGGGCGCTGTCGCCGCGCAGCGAGTCAAGCAGCTCGGCCGCCGGGCGGATACGCTCGAGCAGCTCGGCGCCCCAGCTTTGCAAGCCGATGTCGCCTTCGTCGTTGGTCAGCACCAGGCCGGGACGGCGGCCTTCCTTGACGGTGCGGGCGAAGTTGCGGGTGTGGCGCGGGCTCTCCTCGGGCGAAATCGCCGGGCTTTCCTCCAGCGCGCAGAACATCAGGAAGGCGTCGAGGAAGCGGCCCGCTTCGACGCTGATGCCGACCGGTTCGAACGGGTCGACGTCCATGCAGCGCACTTCGATGTACTGCACGCCGCGCGCGCACAGCGCCTGGATCGGCCGTTCGCCGGTCTGGATCACGCGCTTGGGGCGGATGGTGGAGTAGTACTCGTTCTCGATCTGCAGCACGTTGGTGCTGAGCTGTATCCATTCGCCATCGCGCTTGGTGCCCAGTTCCGCATACGGCGCGTACGGCTGGTTGACGGCCTTGGTCAGCGCGGCGACGTAGCTGTCCAGACAATTCTCGTGCGGGCTCAGGCCCGATTGCGCGTCGTTCTGGTAACCGAGGTCGCTCATGCGCAGGCTGGTGGCGTAGGGCAGGTACAGCGTGTCCTCGGACAGCGTTTCGAGCTTGTGCGGACGGCCGCGTAAAAAACCGGTCGACAGCACCGGCGAGGCGCCGAACAGGTACATCAACAGCCAGCTATAGCGGCGGAAGTTGCGGATGGTCGCCAGGTAGGCTTCCGACTGATAGCCTTTTTTCGACAGCCGCTTTTCGGAGGGTTCGCTCTCGGCCAGCACGCGCCACAGGCGTTCGTCCAGCGAGTAGTTGTAGTGGATGCCAGCGATGCACTGCATCGCTTTACCGTAGCGCAGCGCCAGGCCGCGGCGGTACACGTGTTTGAGGGTGCCCAGATTGGAGCCGCCGTACCAGGCGATCGCGATGTCTTCCTCGCCCGGCAGCTGGCAGGGCATCGATTGGCTCCAGAGCAGTTCGTCGCCCAATTTGCTGTAGGCGTAGCGGTGGATGCCGTCGAGTTTTTCGATGGTGGTGGCGATGTCCGCCTCGGCCGGGGTGATGAACTCCAGCAGCGCCTCGGCGTAGTCGGTGGTGATTTGCGGATGCGTCAGGGCCGAACCCATGGCCACCGGATGCGGTGTGGCGGCCAAGTGGCCGTGCCGGTCAACCCGCAGCGTTTCGCGCTCGATGCCACGCAAGCCACCCAGCACCGCGCGGTGCTCCGGCTTGGCCAGCAGTGCCAGGCGGCGAGTCAGTAGATTGGACAATTGGATCTTCCTTTCGTGTTGCATCAAACAAACTGTGAGGTGCGAGATTAACCGAAAACGGGCAAACGCGTCGGCAAGGCCAAAAGTTGGCCGGGCCGCGACGCGGAGACACGTAGGGCGGATTAGGCGGAACGCCGTAATCCGCCATGCATGCGCCGCCGACGACATATCGCTTGTTAGTTTATCAAATACTTGGGGAGGGGGCGCAAAGCCACGATAGCCCGTGGACGTGACGCTTGTCAGTGCGCCCGCGCACCGGTCACGCGCTCGATGCCGGCCAGGTCGGTCCAGCTTTGCACGTCGGTGTAACCTTGTTCGGTTAACAACTGTCGCACGGCGGCCGACTGGTCGTAGCCGTGCTCCATCAGCAGCCAGCCCCGCGGCTTCAGGCGCGCGCCGGCGCCGGCGATGATGATGCGCAGCGCCGACAGGCCGTCGGCGTGGTCGGTCAGCGCGCCCACCGGTTCGTAGCGCAAATCGCCCTCGGACAGGTGGCGGTCGCCGCTGGCGATGTACGGCGGGTTGGAGGCGATGACGTCGAACGGCGGCAGGCCGTCGAGCGCCGCGTACCAGTCGCTTTGCAGGAAAGTGACGCGGGCGCCGTTGGCGGCGGCGTTGCGGCGCGCCACGGCCAGCGCCTCCGGGCTGACATCGAGGGCGGTGACGTCGGCGTCGCGCCGCGTGTGCGCCACGGCGACGGCGATGGCGCCGCTGCCGGTGCCCATGTCGAGCACCCGGCCCGACGGCGGCAGGCGCTCCAGGGTCAGCTCGACCAGCAGTTCGGTGTCGGGACGGGGAATCAGGACGGCGCCGCCGACTTCGAACGGCAGGCCGAAAAACTCCCGCTGGCCGACGATGTAGGCGATCGGTTCGCCATCCAGGCGGCGTCGCACCAGCGCGGCGAAGCGTTGCGCCTCGTCGGCGCCGAGCGCGCGTTCGGATTGGGTGATCAGACCCACGCGGCTCAGCCCCAGCGCGTGGCACAGCAGGACGCGGTTATCCAGCGCGTCGAGCAGCGACTGCGTTTGCAGCGCGCCGACGGTGACGCCGGCCGCGATGGCGTCGATACGGTCGATCATGCGCGGGTGCGGCGCAGCAGCGCCCACGCCAGCGCCAGCGCGAAGAAGGCGAACCAGATGAAGGACCACTGTGGAATCGACAGGCCGAACCACGGCGCCAGCGCGTCCTCGCACAGGCCGTCGGCCTTGAACAGGAAGGGCAGGTAGGTGGCGGTGGGGATCTTGTTGAGGAAGGTCTCCATCGGGTCGATGCCGCACGACAGGCCGGGGTTGGCAAGCACGTACAGGTGCTTGCCGGCGTAGCCGAGGCCCGCCAGCGCGGCCAGCAGGCCGACGCCGGCGCCGATTTTAGGCTTGCTGCCATAGGCGCCGATCAGCGACGCGAAGCCGATCGCCAGGAACAGGTAGCGCTGGATCACGCACAGCGGACAAGGAAGCATGTCCAGGCCATGCTGCAGATACAGGGCGACGGCGATCAAACCAAAGCTGGCGAAGGCGATAAACAGCAGCAGGGAGCGGGACTGGTTCATGTTTTATCCGTTTAGTGAGTCGCGTGATTTTCGCACATCACCGGGAGCGGGGTCTTAGGCGGCTCTTAATTCCGACCCGCACCGCCACCCTGGGGTCGTCCCCGTACGGGGTACGACCCCGCCCGGCTTTGCGGGTCAGTCGCCCAGCGCCGCCAGCAACTCGGCCTGGTGTTCCGCCGCCAGCGCGTTGGTCAGCTCCGTCAGGTCGCCGTCCATGATGAAATCGAGCTTGTACAACGTCAGGTTGATGCGATGGTCCGTCATGCGCCCCTGCGGGAAGTTGTAGGTGCGGATACGCTCGCTGCGGTCGCCCGAGCCGATCAGGCTTTTACGGGTGGCCGCTTCCTTGGATTGCTGTTCGCGCAGCTGCACGTCCTTGATGCGCGCCGCCAGCACCTTCATCGCCTGCGCCTTGTTCTTGTGCTGCGAGCGGTCGTCCTGGCATTCGACCACGATCCCCGTCGGCAGGTGGGTCAGGCGCACGGCCGAATCGGTCTTGTTGATGTGCTGGCCGCCGGCGCCGGAGGCGCGGAAGGTGTCGATGCGCAGGTCGGCCGGATTGATGTTGACGTCTTCGACTTCGTCCGCCTCCGGCATCACCGCCACCGTGCAGGCGGAGGTGTGGATGCGGCCCTGCGTTTCGGTGGCCGGCACGCGTTGCACGCGGTGGCCGCCCGATTCGAACTTCAGCTTGGCGTACACGCCGTTGCCGACCAGGCGCACGATCACCTCGCGGTAGCCGCCCAGGTCCGACGCCGATTCCGACACCACTTCCACCTGCCAGCGATTGCGCTCGGCGAAGCGGGTGTACATGCGCAGCAGGTCGCCGGCGAACAAGGCCGACTCGTCGCCGCCGGTGCCGGCGCGGATTTCGAGGAAGATGTTGCGCTCGTCGTTGGCGTCCTTCGGCAGCAGCATCTTCTGCAGCTCGATCTCCAGTTCGGCCATGCGGGCTTTGGACGCTTCGATTTCGTCCTGCGCGAATTGCTTCATCTCGGGATCGGACAGCATCTCCTGCGCGGCGGCGATATCGCCGATCGCTTCCTGGTAGGCGTTGTAGAGCGCCACCAGCGGCCCGAGTTCGGCGTGCTCGCGCGTCATCTTGCGGTAGGCGTCCATATTGCTGGTCGCGCCTTCCGACATCAGCAGTTCATCGAGTTCGACCAGGCGGTTGGCCAGTTGATCGAGCTTGGACAGCATGGATGGTTTCATAGCGTATGCGGTATTCTGTAAGGGGTGGGGCGGATGCCGCGTGG
>JBDSKP010000321.1:0-4026 GCA_039916925.1 Duganella sp. | reverse complement strand
AGCGCGCCAGCGGCATATACAGCGCCAGCTCCTCCTCGATGGCGAGCGGCGGGAACGCCGGAGCATAGGCGTCCCGCTCGTACACCGCCTCCTCCACCGAGCGCGGGAAAAACATCAAGCGCTCGGCCGCCAGCATGGCTTGCAGGTTGTGGACCGAAACGCCCGTGACGACCTTGAAACCGTTCTGGACGAGCACCGGCGTCGAGCTCCACTGGCGGCCTGAGCCCAGCGCCAGTTCGCGCAACCGCGGCAATCCGCCCACCGCGCTGAACTGGGCCTGGCGGCGGCCGTCGATCAGGAAGACGCGGTAGCCTGAAAACCCTTTGTCGATGGGAATGCGGATCGGGATCAGCTTGCGCTCCCACTCCTCGGTGGTGACCTGCGCGGTCAGGTTGACCAGGTCGCCCTTGGCCATTTCCTGCATCATGCGGTCCCGTTCCATAATCAGCGGCGAGATGGTCAACTCGAAGGGACCGTATTTCTCGGTGGACGCCTCCAACGCCGCCTTCAACACGCTGAGCGCGTACCGGTCGCGGTAATCGGGATTGTTGAAGACAAAATCGCCGCGGTAGGTATCGAGCGCGCGCGCAGACTGGGACCAGCCCGTCAGCGCCAGTGGCAACAGCGCGCACCGGACCAGACGACGCGCGCGCGCGCGCGCCACGCGGTGCCGATGCGACTTGGGGACAATTGCCGTGGTCATCTTGGCCGTTGTAGCGGCTTCCTCCTTCCGGCCCGGGGACCACCGAGCGAACCCAAGCAGGATAGCTTACTTCTGAGGAAACGGGTCATACCAATACGCCTTGTTCGACAGCGGCGTTTGGGGCGGCAGGAAAGGATTATCCAGCCTGAAAATGCGCCGTTTGCGCAGCCCCGCCTTCTCGATCAAACCATCGTATGCCTGGTGGAACAAGCGATCCAGACGACCGTCAGCGGCGATCAGCTGCATGCCATATTCAAGCCGCAGCGCCAAACGCTGCTGGCTCGGCGAAACAAAGAAATACCGCGCCAGCGGCATGTACAGTGCCAAATCGCTCTCCACGGCCAGCGCCGGGAAATCCACCGCGAACGCATCCCGCTCGAACAACGCCTCCTCTATCGCGCGCGGAAAATAAACGAAGCGCCGGGCCCCCAGCATCGCATGCAGGCCGGGGGTGGAAGTGCCCATCACGACATCGAAGCCGGCGTTGCGCAGCGCCGCCGTGGCGCTCCACTGCCGCCCCGAGCCCACCGGCAGCATCTGCAACTGCCGCAGCGTGGTCACCGCGCTGAACTGGGCCTGACGGCGGCCATCGATCAGAAAAATGCGGTACCCGGAAAACCCCTTGTCGAGCGGAATGCGGATCGGGATCAGCCGGCGCTCCCATTCCTCCGATGTGATCTGCGCGGTCAGGTTGATCAGGTCGCCCCTGACCATTTCCAGCATCATCCGGTCGCGCTCCATGACCCGTTTTGAAATGTTCAACTCGAACGCGCCGTATTTGGCGCTGGACGCCTCCAGCGCCGCCGTCAGCACCGCCAGCGCGTAGCGGTCCCGATAGCCCGGGTTGCCGAAGAGAAAATCCAGCACATAGGAGTCGACCGCGCGCGCCGGTTGCGCCCAGCCGAACAGCGCCAATGCCAGCAGCGCGCACCGGACCAGTCGAGGCGCGCGCGTCAAGTGGTGCTGATGCGACTTGGGGATTGCCGTGTTCATCGAACTCGAGCGGGATGGTTTACTTCTGAGGAAACGGGTCATACCAATATGCCTTGTTCGACAGCGGGGTTTGGGGCGACAGCAAGGGGTTGTCCAGCTTGAAGATGCGGCGTTCGCGCAAGCCGACCTTCTCGATCAGGCTGTCGTAGGCCTGGTGGAACATCTGGTCGAGTCGGCCATCGGCCAGCAGCGATTGCAGGCCGAACTCCAGGCGCTGGGCCAGGCGCTCATGGCCGGGGGCGACGAAGAAATAGCGTGGCAGCGGAATATAAATGGCCAGACTGGTCTCGATCGACAGCGCCGGAAACGCGCCCACGTACGTTTCCTGCTCGAAGACCGCCTCCTCCACGCCGCGCGGAAAGTGCACGAAGCGGTTCGCCGCCAGCATGCTGTGCAGGCCGGCCGTCGAATTGCCCGGCACCACGTCGAAGCCGGCGCGGGCGAACACGGCGGTCGAACTCCATTGCCGGCCGGCGCCCAGCGGCAAGGTCTTCAACTGCGCCAGACCGGTCAACGCGCTGAACTGGGCCTGGCGGCGACCGTCGATCAGCGAGATCCGGTAGCCGGACAAACCCTTCTCGATCGGAATGCGGATCGGAATGAGGTTGCGCTCCCATTCAGGCGACGTGATTTGCGCGCTCAGGTTCACCAGGTTGCCTTTGATCATTTCGAACATCAGGCGGTCGCGCTCCATCGCCAGCGGCGAGATGCTAAGCTCGTAAGGGCCGTATTTGGCGGTGGAGGCCTGCAACGCCGCGCGCAACACCTGCAAGGTATAGCGGTCGCGGTAATCGGGCCGGCTGAAGTTGTGGTCGATCGTGTAGGAGTCGAGCCCGCTCGCGCGCAGCGGCAAGCCGCACAGCAACAGTAGCGACAATGGCATCAGGACACACCGGACCAAGCGGCGGGCGACGCCAGGCGGCCCGTCATGATCCTTCGGATAGGATTTCTCAGCAATTGCCATGTCCATTTGGGCATTGTAACGGCTTTCCCGCCCCTTGCTGCAGTGGGACAACAACGGCTCGCGCAAAGCTCGCGCCGCGACACAACACAAACTTCCGACGGTGAAAGCGGTTCTGACCATACGGCTATAACGCGCCACCAGCCGCCGCCGCTGACCGGCCGGTATGACGGGTTCGGCATCAGCGTCGGGCCAACGCTGATGCCACGTGGGGTGAGGTTTCGTAATTTGCAACGTTCCCGCCAACCCGCTCAGTTACCCCAGAATCTGAGCCTGAGCTTGATGTGACGCAATCGATGATTGCGGTCCAATCCCGTGGCTGTCAGATAGAGCGGCATGTCTGTCAGTTTCTCGTATTGCAGCTGCCCGCTCATCGGATCGTAACTGACTCCGGCCGGCAGCGCGGCCAAGCCTGTTTCGGATACCGAGGTGATGGTCGTGATCTCGGGAATTTGCGGCAAGATGTCCGTCAGGTGGATAAATCCATCGGCCTGCAGCCTCCCTTCCAGGGAAATCGGCACTTCCAGCGGTAGGTCGGCCGCCTTGGACGGGATGTTGCGAAGCAACGTGGATACGACCGCCGTCGACACGGACTGCCCAGTGCCAATGACGGGGCTGGCGACAGAATTGATGAGCCCGGTATTATTGGCTGCAAGGGTAACAATGTAGTTTTTGCCGCCATTGCCGTCATTCATGACAACGTTGCTCACGTTCACGGTCTTGCCGGTTCCGCTATCGGGCGTGGCGTACGAAAGCAATGCACTTTGGACGCCTTCTCCGACACCGCCGCTAACCACCGGGCCATAAGACGACGGCACGCTGGTATCGCCATCAAAAGTCTTGGTGACATGATCGGGAGCCGTGACCGTGATCGATCGCGGTGTGATGACGCCCGTTGTATTGTTGACGGTGGACACGGTGTAGTTGTTGCCGCCGTTGCCGTCGTTCACCACATAGCCCGTGTTTACCGACAAGGTCTTGCCGGTACCGGCGTTCTTGTCCGCGTACGACTCGGTGAGGCCGGTCACGGTGTCCGCGCCTTGCAGGCCACCAACGGTAGGACCGGCGCCCGCGCTTGTCGTCGCGTCATAGGTTTTGGTGTTGGTGGCTGCGCTCAACGTCAGCGCGGCCTTGTTGATGACGCCTGTCGTGTTGTCGACGGTGGACACGGTGTAGTTGCTGCCGCCGTTGCCGTCGTTCACAACATAACCCGCATTCACCGACAAGGTCTTGCCGGTTCCCGCGTTCTTGTCCGCGTACGATTCGGTGAGGCCGGTCACGGTATCCGCGCCTTGCAGACCACTAACGGTCGGACCGGCGGTCGCGGCCGTCGTCGTATCGTAGGTCTTGGTGTTGGCGGCCGCCGTCA
>JBDSKP010000320.1:0-2923 GCA_039916925.1 Duganella sp. | reverse complement strand
GTAGCCGGCGCCCAGGCTTTCGATGATGCCCAGCACGATGCCGCCGATCATGGCGCCGTAGATGTTGCCGATGCCGCCCAGCACCGCGGCCGAGAAGGCTTTCAGGCCGGGCACGAAGCCCATCGCGAACTGGATGGATGCGTAGTTGGCGCCCCACATCACGCCGGCCACCGCGGCCAGCGCCGCGCCCAGCGCGAAGGTGGCGACGATGACCTTGTTCGAGTCGACGCCCATCAGGCCGGCGACCCGGGGGTTTTCCGCCGTGGCGCGCATGGCGCGGCCCATCTTGGTTTTTTCCACCAGCAGCACCAGCCCGGTCATCGACAGGGCCGCCAGCACCAGCAGCAGGATCTGCGTCTGCGAAATGAGCGCGCCGGCGACCACGATGGGCTCGCTCGACAGCAGCTGCGGGAACGGCAGCGGGTTGCGGCTCCAGATCATCATGGCGAAGGTTTGCAGCAGGATGGAGACGCCGATCGCCGTGATCAGCGGCGCCAGCCGGGGCGCGTTGCGCAGGCGGCGGTAGGCGACACGTTCGATGATGACGTTGACGACAATACAGACCGGAATGGCGCCGCCGATGGCGATCGCCAGCTTGACGTAGCCGGGCAGGTCCGGAGCGTACTCGTTGAGATATTTAAGGATGGTCAGGCCGGTCATCGCGCCCACCATCAGCACATCGCCATGGGCGAAGTTGATTAGGTTGAGCACGCCGTACACCATGGTGTAGCCCAGCGCGACCAGCGCGTACATGCTGCCCAACACAAGTCCATTTATGATTTGTTGGATAAAAGTATCCATGAGAGCCTTTATTTTTGGATTGCACAAACGGTCCATGTAACAAAAACGGCACCCGGGGCTAGGTGTCCCCGTAGTGCCGCCGTTGACTACACGCTAATCATGCAAGTTTTATGCCCGATGTGGCATCAAACCCTGCGACCTGGTCAAGCGTTTAAGGGCCTAACCGACAAGTTTTTTAGAGCGAGGCAATGATAGCCAGATTCCCTGAAAACTAACTGCGGAATAAATCCGGAAACGCAAAATTAAGTTCTGTCCGCTACACCACCCGCTCAGGCCGCACCGTCGGCCGCCACCGGTTTTTGGCCGTCCAGGCCCTTGGGCAGCGGGAAGGTGACCGACTCCAGCACGCCGTCGAGCGGGCGCACGCTGCGCACGCCGCACTCCTTGAGCCGGTCGATGACGGCCTGCACCAGCACCTCGGGCGCCGACGCGCCGGCCGTCACGCCGACCCGCAACTTGCCGTCCAGCCAGGCCGGATTGATCTGCGTGGCGTTGTCGACCATGTAGGCGGGCGTGCCCATTTTCTCGGCCACTTCGCGCAGCCGGTTGGAGTTCGAGCTGTTCGGGCTGCCGACGACGATCACCAGCTCGACCTGCGGCGCCATGAACTTGACGGCCTCCTGGCGGTTGGTGGTGGCGTAGCAGATGTCGCCCTTTTTCGGCTCGATGATGGCCGGGAATTTGCGTTTGAGCGCTTCGATGATGTCGGCGGTGTCGTCCACCGACAACGTGGTTTGCGAGACGTAGGCCAGTTGCTCCGGTTTGGTCACCTCGAGCAGGTCGACGTCGGCCACCGTTTCGACCAGGTACATGCCCTCCTCGGTCTGGCCCATCGTGCCCTCGACCTCCGGATGGCCGTCGTGGCCGATCATGATGATCTCGCAGCCCTGCTTGCGCATCTTGGCCACTTCCACGTGCACCTTGGTCACCAGCGGGCAGGTCGCGTCGAAGATGCTCAGGCCGCGCGATTCGGCCTCGGCGCGCACCGCCTTGGACACGCCATGGGCCGAGAACACCAGCGTGTTGCCGGCCGGGACGTCGTCCAGGTCCTCGATGAAGATCGCGCCCTTGTTGCGCAAGTCTTCCACCACATAGGCGTTGTGGACGATTTCGTGGCGCACATAGATCGGCGCGCCGAATTGCAACAGCGCGCGCTCGACGATCTCGATCGCGCGGTCGACGCCGGCGCAAAAGCCGCGCGGCTGGGCCAACAGGAGTTCTTTATCGCTCATTGGTTCCTCACAGCACGGAAATAAGGTTCACTTCGAACTTCAACGGCTGGCCGGCCAGCGGATGGTTGAAGTCGAACAGACAGGTATCGTCGCCCAGCTCGCGCAGGATGCCGGCGAAGCGGCCGCCGCCGGGCGCGGCGAAGTCGACCAGGTCGCCCACTTTATAGTCGGCGCCGGGCACCGAGTTCTCGTCCAGCGTGGCGCGGGTGACTTCGCGCACCAGCTCCGGGTTGCGCGGGCCGAAGCCGACGCCCGGTTCCAGCTCGAACGTCTTGTGCGTGCCCTCGGGCAGGCCGATCAGCAACTCCTCGAGCACCGGCGCCAGCTGGCCCTGGCCCAGCATCAAGGTCGCGGGATTTCCACTGAAGGTAGTGACGATATCAGTACCGTCCAGCGACGCCAGACGATAATGCAGGGTGAGATAGGCCGATTTGGTGACGACAGGTTGCGCGTTGGACATGACTTGAGGTTCGGTGAGCTAGCAAAGGCTATATTGTAAGCCACCTTGCCCCCGCGCCCGCCGTCTGTGGCGATTTGCGATCAATTGACTGCGCTGCGCAAGGGTGTATATTGATTTGGCCCGAGCGCAGGATTTTTCAGGAATGGACATGAGCACCGCAGCGACCCTAAAGATATATAACGCCAAGGATGTGGAGACGCAGTTTGGGGAAGTGCTGAATGAGGCGTCGCGCAAGCCCGTCGGCATCACCAAGCGTGGTCGTGTAGCCGCCTACATCCTCTCAAGGCGCGATTTCGACGCCATGGTATCCCGCATTCAACAGCTGGAAGATCAACTTTGGCTGGCGAAAGCCGATCTGGCTCGAGAGGAAGGCTTTGTCGGGTCCGAAAGAGTAAAGTCCATTCTTGGCGCTTTAGGGGACACCAAAAAT
>JBDSKP010000319.1:0-7337 GCA_039916925.1 Duganella sp. | reverse complement strand
CGGTACCACGTCGCCGGTGCCGCCCGCGCGCGCGTAGGCCTCCACCATGTCGCCGCCGATGTCGGAATTCGACTCGTTCAAACCGCCCGATTCGCCCGTGTAAACCAGGTCCGCCGTGGATGCGGTCACGCCGTGCGACATCTCGTGGCCGATCACGTCGATCGATCCCAGGCTGTAGAAAAAGGAGCCGTCGCCGATGTACATGCACTTGCAGCTATCGTCGTAAAAAGCGTTGTCGTAGTCGCGGTCGACGTGGACTGCGATGTGGGTGGCGGTGTTGTTACCGTCGAGGGAATGCCATCCCAGCACGTTCTTGTTGGTGTCGTAAGTGTTCATCAGGCCCCACAGCGCGTTGACCGCGGCGGTTTGGCCGTTGGCGTCGGTGGTGCTGCCGCCGTTGTACTGCTGCCCGTCGCCCCAGTTGTTGGTGCTGTTGGTGTAGACGCCGCCGGGGCTGGGATTGTTGGACGAGCTGTGATCGGCGTTGGTGATGGCCATGCCACCGAATTTACCGCCGCTGCCGCGCGTCGCGTCCATCATCTGGAACGTGCCTCCGGATTGCGTTGTGCTGATCGGCACCACGCCGTTGTACTGGCTCTTGCCCTCGCCGACGACGGTTTGTAACGTCTGCCATTGGGCGATGACCGCGCCGGTCCTGGCATTGACCACGGTGTCGTAGTAGAACGGTTTGCCCTCCCGCGCCATGCGGGTCTTCACGTAGTAGGCCAGTTCGTGGCGGTCGACCACCTCCTCGACATCGAGCGCATTGAGTTCGGCCTCGGATTTGTTGGCGGCGGAGGCCACGCGCACCGTCTTCATTATTGGATAGAGCAGCAACTCGGCGCTCGGCGTCCAGCGGTGCACGGCGCCCGGCGAGGCCGCCTTCACGGCGATATCGATGGCCTGCGCGGACGTCAACGCCGGCGTCAGATCCATCGGCATGGCGACCGCGCTGGGGACCAGGCCCGGACGGCGGTCCGACACGGAGGAGCTGACGATTTCGCCGGCGCTGTTGGTGACCACCACCGATTCGGAGCCGAACACCCGCAAACCCTTGAAGGTGTGTTGCGCGCGCGTGATCGTCTGGCCGACGACGCCGGGATGCTGGCTGCTGATGCGGAAGCTGTAGTCCGCAGGGATGCCGCGCGCGCGTTCGAGCGCCGTCAGTTTCGATACCAGTCCCGCGTTCTCGCGCGGGGACGGGGGCGCGACCGGCGCCGCCATCAATTGAATGCCCGCTTGCGCGGTGCCTGCCACGGCGATGCATGCGGCTAGTAAAGGGGTGTGCAAGTTCATCTCGTCCTCCCAATCCGTTCCGGCGGGCATCGATTGATGGCGCCGATCCCGCAAAAGCGGATGAGTCACGCTAGATCGCCCGCGCGCACCGCGTTATGTCGCAGATCAAAATATTATGAACTATGCACTACTTTTTGTCGCCGCCCTGGGAGGCCGTGAACAGATCATGGGGATACGTGAAAATCCAGTCGGCGTAGCGCGATTTCCTGGCCAGGCCGGCGTCGTCGTCGTCGAAGTTATCCTGTTTGATCGGCCGCTGCGTCGACGTGGAGCGAACGCCGACGATGCGGCCCTGCTGCAGCACCAGCCGCCATTCGGGCTTGCCGGTGACCGGGTCGGCGTACAGGCGGCGCAGATGGCGCCGGGAATTCGGGAAGCGCGGGTCCTTCAGCAGTTCCTCGAGCGTCAGCGGATACTGGTTCTGGCCCGCCGCGCCGGCGTTGTAGTAGCGCTCCAGCGCGTGACGGAACTCGTGGCCGATGAAGAGCAGCTCGCGCTCCTTGTCGCGCCGCGCCGCCGTCGCGTACAGGTCCGCGCCGATGGTCAGGCCGACCCCCATGAAGGCCACCAGCATCAGCGTCCACAAATAGGCGAAGCCGCGCTGGCGACGCCCGCTACAACTGTTGATACGGCGTGCCATCGCGGGTCTTTCCTTTGGCGCCGCTGCGGATGTCGGCCACGCCGGGTTTTTCGGCGTCGGCAGACGGCAGCAACTGCCAGGTGGATGCCGATTCCGTCACCGGGTCCAGCGGGATTTTACGGAAGTAGTGGTGGTTCACCAGATCTGCCAGCGCGGACGGGTATTCGCCCTTGTCGGCATAGTATTTGTCGATACCGCTGCGCAGGACCTTCAGGTTCTCCTTCAACGCGATTTCCCTCGATTTGTCGACCGAGCTGAAATAACGGGGCAGGGCGATCGTCAGCAGCAGCGATATGATCGCCAGCACCACCAGCAGTTCGACCAGCGTGAATCCCTTCGGTTTTTGGATCATGGCGTCACCATTGTCGTAGCGGGATGCCGTTCAATCCCGTTTTCGTGGAGCGTGAACTGATGTCGAAGACGTCCTCGCCCTCGGTCGGGTTGTCCGGCGGGGAAGCGTAGGAGCGCAGCGCCCAGCCGCCGCCGCCGCTGCTGGCGAAGCCGTTGCCGTTGCCTTCCGGCGGCGCGAAGGGATCGCGCGGCAGGCGGCGCAGGAAGTACATATTCTGCTTGCGCGGACTGCGCAGGTCCGGCACCCCGTTGACCAGGTCTTCCAGCTTTTTCGGATAGCCGGAGTCGCCGATCGCCAGTTTGATGCGGCCATTGTCGGCGGCGCGCTTGTAGGCGTCGATGGCTTCGCGGATCTCGATCAGCGCGGCGCGCAGCTGACGTTCATGCTCGCGCTGCACCGCCACCTGGGCCATCGGCGCGGCCACCATCGCCAGCGTGGCAAGGATGGACAGCGTGATCATCAGCTCGATGAAGGTGAACCCGCGCGCGTTCTTGCCATGCATGGCTATCGTCCCTTCCCCGGCGAATACGGCGTTTGGCCCGCGGGTTCCGGTTTCGCCGCCTGCGGCGCCGGGGCGCTATCCGAGCCGGTCATGCCGGAACCGCCGAACGCGCCGGCCGGCGCCGGGCTGTCGGCCTGCGGCTGCATCGGCGTGCTGTCCGCGGCCGTCTGGGGAATGTCGCCGGCGGAGGCCAGCGTCACGCCGGATTGACCGCGTCCGCCGACATCGGATTCGGTGCCGGAGTAGAATTCCGCCGCCGGCAGTTCCGGGCGCTGGATCGAGCGCAGGATGCGTGGCGTGATCGACAGCACGATCTCGCTGCGGGTCGAATCGTCCTTCTGGCTGCCGAACAGGCGGCTCATCATCGGCAAGTCGCCGATGCCGGGCACCTTGTTGGCCGTGGTGCGGTCCTCGTCGCTGATCAACCCCGCCAGCACCTGGGTTTCGCCGTCCTTCAGCCGCAGCACCGTGGCCGCGCTGCGGGTGCCGATCTGGTAGGCCTGGGTGCCGGATTTGCTGATGATCTCCTTGACCACGCTGCTGACCTCCAGGTTGATCTTGATGGCCACTTCGTCGTCCAGATACACATTCGGTTCGACATCGAGCTTCAGGCCCACGTCCACGTAGTTGACGCTGTCGGCGCTGACGCCGTTATTGGTCGTCACCGTGATCACCGGCACGCGGTCGCCGATCAGCACCTTGGCCTTGTCCTTGTTGCGCACGCGGATGCGCGGATTGGCCAGGATATTGCTGTCCGAATCGGTCTTGTTGGCGTTCAGTTTGACCGAGCCCAGTTCGAGGCCAATCTTGCTGCTGTTGATATGCCGCAGGTCGCCCACGTTGAGCGCGCCGAACTCGCCGCTGCCGAGCAGCGTAAGGCCGGCCGAATCGGGCCAGCGTATGCCCAGCTCCTGACCGCGCGTGCGTTTCACCTCCAGCACCTCCACCTCCAGCATCACCTCCGGGTCGGCGACGTCCTGCATCGAAATGATCCGTTCGGCCATGCGTATCATGGCGGGGGTGTCGCGCATGATGATGCTGCCGATACGGTCGTCGGTGACGATGTCCCTGGCCTTGAGCAGCGTCTTGAGGGAGAACGCCACCGTCTTGACGTCGGCGTTCGCCAGCAGGAAGTTACGCACCACCAGCTGCTGGTAGTCCTTCATCTTTTGCGGGTTGTTCGGATAGATGGTGATGGAGCGGTCTCCCGTGACGGTTTGCTCCAGCTGGTTGGCGCTCAACAGCATGCCAATGGCCTCCTCGATGCTGGTGTCGCGCACCGAGATCGTGGCCCGCAGCGCCGGATCGACATCCCGATCGAAGACGAAATTCAGGCCGGACACCTTGCCGATGAAATCGAACACCGCGCGCACCGGCGCGTCGCGGAACTCCAGCGTGACCGGTTTTCTGTAGGCGGCGGCCAGCCGCCCGCTGGCCGGCCGCAGGCGCGTTTGCGCGTCGTTCAGCCTCGCCTTCAGCCGCAGCAGGTCGCGCTGGCCGGGCCGCTGCGCCAGCAGGGGGCGCAGCAGTTCCTGGGCCTGTGCCAGCTCGGCCTCGCCGCCGCGCTGGTAAAGCGCTTCGGCATCGGCCATCACCTGCTGGTTGCGCTGGTCCTGCGTCAGCGCCGACAGACCCTGGCGCGCGACCTGGTTCGACGGATCGATCGCCAGCGCCTGCTCATACATCTTGGCGGCGTCGGCACCCAGGCCTTTGAGGCGCAGCGTGTCGGCGCGGCTGTTCATCGCATTGACCAGTTTAAGCTTGCGGTTCAGCAGAACGATGCGGTACTCGGCGTTATGCGGATCTTCCCGCGCCGCCTGTTCCAGCTTGGCCAGGCCCTGATCGATCTGGCCCGCGTCCAAGAGCGCATTACCTTCCTTGAAGGTCTGGTTGCCGGCGCAGGCGCACAGCAGCAGACTGGCGGCGGCGATGCGCAGCCGCGTGACGATGGTCTTGTTCAATTGGTGTCCCCTACGACGAGAGATTGTTTCTGGTTGAGCGGCAGGTAGATGAAATTCATCGTGTCGCCGCTGACGCTGTCGAGCAGGTAGCTGTCGTTGATTTTTTCGCCGGAACGGGCGACCACGTTCTGGCCGTCGATCTGCAGGAAGTAGGCGGTCTTGCCGTCGTCGGTGAAGCGTCCCATGAACTGGAACGGCAGCGCCGGCGGGCCCGATGGCGCTGCGGCCCGCTGCTGCGGCGGCGCCTGATCCGCCATCACCTTGAGAGGCGACCGCGGCGCCCAGCTTTGTTTGGCGAAGACGTTGCCCGGTTCATCGTCCTCGACCCGGGAGTGGATTTGCAGATCGATCCCGGATGGTGGCGCGGTCTCCGTGGAGGCGGGTGCGACGGCGGGCGCCTCCAGTTGCGGGGCGCCGGCGGCGACGGACGCCTCGCGCGTGGTGGCCGCCGCCGGCCCGACCACGCCGCCATCCTGATCCGGCGCGAACCATGCCGCCAGCAAGGTCGCCACGGCCGCAGTGCCAAGTACGATTTTCCTCATCGCCGTTCCTCCTGCCGCCGCACCAGCAAAACGAACTGGATACGGGCTTCGACCTCGCCCGCCTCGATCTGCTCCCGTTTGAAGGCGACCGACTCCAGCGTCAGCGTCGGCAGCGTTTGAAGCGCCGTGATCAAAAAGCTTTGCACGTTGGCGAAATCGGCTTTGACCGGCAGCGTGATCCGGTAGCGGAGAAATCCCGCGTTGCTGTCCTGTTCCGGCTTGTATTCGGCCTTGGCCAGCGGGATATTGTTTTGTTGTGCCACCCGCACCAGTTCCTTGAGTTGGTCGGGGATCGCGTCGTGCGGCGGCAGATGATCGAAGAACGCCGCGACACCGCTGGCGGTTGTCACCACGGGCGCCTGGGGCGCCGCCGCCGTGCGCGCGGCGATGTTCAATTGCGCGGCCAATGCGGTCCGCCGCTGTTCAAGCTGCGTCGCATGCCATTGGGCCAGCAACGCAAGCAGGGCGCAACCGATGCCGATGGCCGCGCCGGAACCGGTCAGGCGGATCATGCGGCGCGCCTCCCAAGCCAGGCGGCGTGGCAGGTTCGGAGCGATCTTCGGTTTAAAAACCTCGCTGGTTTTTATTGCCGCCATTGCGCCTCCAGCTGGAATTGATAGGGGCGCTCGCCGTTGCCAGTCGCCGCGCCGGTCATCTCGTGTTTGAGCAGATACACCGACCGGAACATCCGCTGCTGATTGAGGAAGGCCAGATAGTTGATCATGTCCTGGGCCGTTTCCGCCTCGGCGCTGATTTTCAGCGTGCCGGCCGGCGTCGAAGGGGCGGCCACCTGTCCGTCCTGGGCCGGCTCGCCATTCAGGTCGAGGCCGAGCAGCGCGATCCGCATGTCCTCCCGCGCCTCGATCGTCTTGAGCAGGCGGGTGACGGGCAGGTTCAGTTGACGCACCGCCTCGGCCACCGCCTTCACCTGAAGATCCAGTTGTTGCTGCTGCGCCGGCGCCAGCGCGGGCCGGGTCAGACGCCTTGGTTGCAGCGCGGCCGACCGCGCGTCCAACCGCGTTTGCAACCGGCCGACGGTTTGCCACTGCGCCATCCAGTTGACGGCCGCCGGCAGCAGCATCAGCACCCCGATGGCTAGCACCGCCAGGCGCCAACCGGCCAGTGGCGTGGCGCGCGGAACAAAGTCAAGCCGGGTCATGCCGCCGCTCCCGACGGCGCGGCGCCGGCTGGCATTACGGACTCCGTTGCCGGCGACGTGCCCATGGGGTCGAACGGATGGGGAACCACGCGGAAGCGCGGCGGCAGGGCCTCCGTCACCAGTTGGACGATGGCGCCCGGCGCGGTGGCGGGTGTGTCGCTCAAATCGATCACGGCGACATGCTCGATGGCGGCCAGCTCCGGCACCCGCAAAGTCCAGCGTTGCCAGGCCTGGGGCAGCTCTTGCCGCCAGCCGGCGCCGGCCGGCTGCGACTGCAAGGCCGCCACCCATCCGCGATCCAGGGCCGCCATGGTGATGCGACCGGGTTCGATCAGCGCCAGCGCGGCGGCGGGCGCGCGGAGCTCGTCCGCCCCCAGGGAGCGCAGCGCGGTGCACAGCAGCGGTTCGATGGTCCGGCACGGATGGCCGCATTCGCCGGCAAGCTCCCTGATCGCGTGCAGCAGCGTGGCATCGACGCCGCAGACGGCGCGCGCCTGTCCGTAAGGCGCGTCGTCGCCGACGATATGCCAGCCGCGCGCGGCGTCGCCGTAAAGGGCGGTCAGTTGAGATTGCAGAAAGTGGGCGGCGGCCGGTTCCGACAGCAGCGCGTCGCTCCACGGCGCCACCACCATGTGGCTCCAGCGGCCGGACAGGCTGACCTCCAGTGGCAGGCCGGCCCACGCGGTCGGAGCATCCAGCAGCAGCGCGCGCAGCGCATCGAGGCCGGCCTGCCAATGGCCGCCGGGATTGGCGACCGCGATCCGCCGCGCGCCTTCGTCGACAGGGCGCCGGCTCCGGCGCACCACGCACGACAGCTGTCCCGGCGCCAGCAGAATGGCCAGGCTGCGCGGCGTTGCCGGCTGGAGCGGCCGGATCAGGCGTTCA
>JBDSKP010000318.1:0-2898 GCA_039916925.1 Duganella sp. | reverse complement strand
CACGGTGTTTTCGATGCAGGACATTCCGGCCGAGGACAGCGCGACCTACGACATGATTTGCGCGGCCGACACGGTCGGCACCTTCCAGATCGAGTCGCGCGCCCAGATGAGCATGCTGCCGCGCATGCTGCCGCGCACCTTTTACGATCTGGTGATCGAGGTGGCGGTGGTGCGCCCCGGCCCGATCCAGGGCGGCATGGTCCATCCCTACCTGCGCCGGCGCCAGGGGCTCGAGCAGCCGGTCTATCCCAAGCCCGAACTGAAGGTGGCGCTCGAGCGCACGCTGGGCATTCCGATCTTCCAGGAGCAGGTGATGCAGATCGCCGTCATCGCCGCCGGTTTCAGCGAGGGCGAGGCCGATCAATTGCGGCGCGCGATGGCGGCGTGGAAGCGCAAGGGCGGCGTCGACAAATACGAGCGGCGCATCATGGACGGCATGAAGGAACGCGGCTACGACGAGGCGTTCGCCGCCGCCATCTGCAGCCAGATCCAGGGCTTCGGCGAGTACGGCTTCCCCGAATCGCACGCCGCCAGTTTCGCGCTGCTGACGTACGCCAGCTCCTGGCTCAAATGCCACGAGCCGGCCGCCTTCCTGTGCGCGCTGCTCAACAGCCAGCCGATGGGGTTCTACAGCCCGTCGCAACTGGTGCAGGACGCCAGGCGCCACGGCGTGGTGGTGCGCGAGATCGACGTCACCATCAGCGGCTGGGATTCGTCGCTGGAGGAGCCGGCGGGCAAGTCCGGCCAGCCGGCGGTGCGGCTCGGGTTGTCGCTGATGAAGGGCATGCGCGACGGCGCCGCCGGGCGCATCGAAGCGGCGCGCGCCGAAGCACCGTTTTCCAGCGTGGCCGACCTGGCACGGCGCGCCGACCTGGACCGACACGACCTGCAGGTGCTGGCCGCCGGCAACGCGCTGGCGCAACTGGCCGGCAACCGGCGCCAGGCGCTGTGGCAGGCGGTCGGCGCCACGCCGGACAAGGACTTGCTGCGCCCGACCACGCCGGACGAGGAGGTGCCGCTGTTGAAACCGCCGACCGAGGGCGAGGAAATCCTCGGCGACTACCGCTCGCATGGTCTGACCTTGGGCCGCCATCCGCTGGCGCTGCTGCGCGCCAAGCTGCTGGAACACCGCTTCCTGCCGGCGGCCACGTTGAACACCTACAGCAACGGCATGCTGGCGCGCGCCTGTGGCATGGTCACGGTGCGGCAGCGTCCCGGCACGTCCAAGGGTGTGCTGTTCATCTCCATCGAGGACGAGACCGGCAACGTCAACGTCATCATCTGGCCCAAGCTGGTCGAGGAGCAGCGCAGGGAGGTGCTCGGCGCGCCGCTGCTGGGCGTGTACGGGGTTTGGCAGCAAGAGGGCATCGTGCGCCATCTGGTGGCCAAGCGGCTGGTCGACATGTCGCATCTGCTGGGGCGCCTGCCGACCATCAGCCGCGATTTTTGCTGAGGTGGAAGTTCTGGCACAATGGCTGGATGAACAATCTGACCATACGCCAGGCCCGGCCGGGCGACGCCGCCGCCGTCAGCGCGCTGATCGCGCCGCTGTTGCCGTTGCTGACCTTGGAGCCGGGTGGCGCCGGCGCCGGGAAATTCATCGAGACCATGCAAGCGCCGGCCATCGCGCGGGTGTTGTCGGACCAGCGTTACGATTATCAACTCGGCTATGTGGACGATGAGCTGGCCGGCGTGGTGGCGGTGCGCGACCATGCGCATTTGTTCCATCTGTTCGTGGCGGCCAAGTGGCAGGGCAGGGGCTTCGGCCGGCTGTTGTGGCGGGCGGCCAGGAAGCGCGCGTTGCCGGGGAACGCGGACGGCCTCTTCACCGTCAACTCGTCGCCGTTCGCGCTGGAGATGTACCGGCACCTGGGATTCGTGGCATCGGCCCCGCATGCCGAGCACGACGGCATCGCCTACATCCCGATGCGCCTGTCCGCCGCGCCCTGAGAGGGGTGTGAGGGGGAAGGCCACACCACTCCGTGTGGGAACGCTACTCTTTTCGTTGTCGGTTTTTGTCTCTTTTTGTCTTTTTTGAACTCCAGTCCGGCCTCACGGTCTAATGAGACAGGAAGAGACAAAA
Organism: Duganella sp.; assembly: GCA_039916925.1. GTDB lineage: Bacteria > Pseudomonadota > Gammaproteobacteria > Burkholderiales > Burkholderiaceae_D > Rugamonas. Next base: position 815 of record JBDSKP010000318.1, on the reverse strand, counting down.
ACCGACAAAACCCGCAAGGAGAAAGAGTATGAATCCCGCACAGACTCGCCTACTACCTCCCGCCACAGAGCTCCGGCTTGAAGAATTTCTGCGCAAGAGCGGCAACACGCTATCGGTGACCGGGGCGTTGGTGGCTGCGGTCAACATGTGGATCGAGCGCGAGCGGGCGGCGGCCGTGCCAATGCGCGGCTACCAGTGGAAAATACTGTTCTTGCCAGACGGTACGCGCGTGCGGATGCAATACGACGAAACCTGGCACGGCGCCGAGGTGGTGGGTGACGAGCTGATGTATCAGGACCGTCCCGTCTCCCCACATCAGCTAACTCAGGAGGTGGCGGGCGACGGCCGCAATGCCTGGCGTGACTTGTGGATACGCTTCCCTGGACAAAAGAACTGGGCGTGCGCCGCGCAGTTACGCGCCCGCCTGCAAAAGCGTGCCGCCACCCCGCCGCCGACCCCCGTCGAGGCGATGGCCAACGCCGCTAAGACCATGAGCAACGCGCTGAACGCCGCTCTGGTCCTGATCGAACACGTGGATCTGCAATCGCGCAACACGCTGGAGCGCCGCCTTCCCAAAAGCCGCCGCGAATACGACGAGCTGGAAGACATCCATTGATTCGCGGATCAAAAAGACTTCGGCCGCCCACTCGCATGGGCGGCCGAAGCCGTACTACATCGATGAACTCGGGCGGTGGCGGGGAAATCACCCTCCCCCCAGGTTCACCGTTTTGTGCGCCGCAGATGGGCCGCCAACTGATATTTCTGATCGTCGGACCAGCTCGCCAGCGTCACGGGCACGCCGGCCGGCGGCCGCG
>JBDSKP010000317.1:0-8098 GCA_039916925.1 Duganella sp. | reverse complement strand
AAGGTGCCGCTGTTCGAGGTTGTAGATGGCCAGGTGCGGCTGCAGCGCCTGCGTCACCGGATGGCTTTGCTTGCCTTCGTACATGTTGGCGATTTCCTTGCGCCACCACGCCAGCTTGATGCGGGCCACCGACTCGTCGGTGCATTCGTCGACGGTGTCGTCGACCTCGCGGCAAAAGGCATACAGTGCGGTGATGGCGCGACGACGCTCCGGCGGCAGGAATAGAAAACTATAGTAAAAACTGGAGCCGCTCTGGGCGGTCTTTTGCTGGCAGTAGTCGTCGGGGGACATGAATAAAAAAGCACGGGTGGACTATCGAAGCCGCTATTCTATAGTGTTCAGTGCATCGATGGGGGCTGGGTTATAGTCACCAATTTCTTATTTGACGGAGGGGAGCGATGATACATATCCGGGAAATCGACCATATCGTGCTGCGGGTGATCGAACTGGAACCGATGCTGCATTTCTACGGCACCGTGCTGGGCTGCCCGGTGGAGAAGCGCCAGGACGCCATCGGCCTGGTGCAGCTGCGGGCCGGCGCGTCGATGATCGACCTGGTACCGGTCGACGGCAAGCTGGGCAGGATGGGCGGCGCGGCGCCGGGCAAGGAGGGCCGCAATCTGGACCATTTCTGCCTGCGGGTGGAGCCGTTCGACGAGGCGACGATCCGGGCGCATCTGGCCGCGCACGGGGTGGAGGGCGGTCCGGTCGAATCGCGCTACGGCGCCGAAGGCGAGGGGCCGTCGATCTATCTGACCGACCCGGAGGGGAACGTGGTCGAGCTTAAAGGCCCGCCTGCATCCGGTTAGCGCGGCGGCGGCCGGGTGGATCGGACAGCACGCGGACGATGACGTTGACCGGGATCGCGCGCCGCACCAGAAATTCCGACGCGAACGCCTTGCCGTGGCTTTGCTGCAGGCGCACGCCCAGCTCCACGATCTTGGACGTTTCGGTGTCGGGGCGCTGCGACTGGCCCATGGCCAGCCCGAAATAGGGGGTATGCGACAACATGATTCACCTCGTAATTTTTTTTGCGACCATAACACGAGATGCAGATATTGTGCAGTGGAAACGATTGAATTGTGCGCGGCTTGCAGCTTACTGCTGGGTTTGCCCATCCGGGTGGTAACCGGGCGGGCGCTGGTGCGCGATGATGTATTTACGTTGCGCGGCGGGCTGATCACGCGCGCCGAAGGCAACACGCTGTTCGAACTGGACGGCGAGTCGGCGTTGAGCCTGTATAAAACCTACCTCGGCAAGCAGGCCGAGGACTTGCCGTCGTCGGGGCTGCTGGACACCGGTCGAGTTCCGGCTTCTCATAGCCTGTCAGCCAGCAAACAATCTGGTCGACTTCCTCCTTGGTCCGATTTTTACGCTCCGCCTTTTGGACGTACGTCGGATAAACCTTCGAGAATGGCGTTGTGAAAATTCGTTGCGCGGACATGGCCCTTTTCCTCTACGACGCTATCCTGAAGAATTCCATTTTCCAGTTGGTTTCCCAAGTGCGCCCGGCGTCGCCCGAGAATGCTTGTTCCCAACGCGGGTTCTCGCTTGGCGTCGCGGTCCAGGTAAAGCGGACCTTGATCGCTTGCCCGTCGAGCATATCGTCGGCGAAAAACAATCCGATGTGGTTTTCGAACTTTCCGACGACCGGTGTATCCAGTTGTGTGGGATTGCGGCCGTCCAGCCACCAGATCGACCATTCACCGGATTCGCGGCAATACGAACGCATCGCCACTGCGCGAACCGAGCCGTCGGGAAAGTGGAGTATGTTGTCTTCCAGATTCCCGAAGCCGCCAAGTAGCTTACTTGTCGAGGATAGTCCTTCAAAATCCGTCCATTCGACGCAGTTGCACAAGCGCGCGTTGAGGCGATGGTGTTTAACGCGCCAGTCTCCGATAATGAAATCGAAATCGTCAGGCGCGGTGGAGTCTGGTGGCAGGGGCATTTTGCGGGCTTTCTCAACGTGAGGTCAGGGCGCAGTATAGAAGCACCGTTATCCTTCTGGCAAGCATGGGCCGCCGGCGGCGGATTCACGCCGCGCTCAACACCCGCTTCAACTGGCGCTTCATCCGCACGGCCGCCCAGAACACGCCCGCCCAATCCCGCCTGGTCAGCTTTGGACGATGCAGGAAGACATCGTATTCCGCCTCCTCGATGGCGTCGAGGATGCGCAGGCCGCCTTGGACCATCATCCGCAACTCGAAACCGATGCGGCCCTTCAGCCGCAGCGCCAGCGGCGCGCCGCTGAGCATCAGCGCCCGCGCGCGCTCGACCTCGAACTTCATCATCGAGCGCCAGCGGGGGCGGGCGCTGGCGTGGTCCAGCGCGCCCGGCAGGATGGCGTAGCGGTTCAAATCCTCGAGCGGGATATAAATACGCTCCTTCTGCAGGTCGATCGCCACGTCCTGCAAAAAATTGATCAACTGGAGCGCGCTGCAGATCGCGTCCGCGTCGCGCAGGTTCTGCTCGTCAACCGCGCCGTACAGGTGCAACATCAGATGACCGACCGGATTGGCCGAGCGCGAGCAATAGTCCAGCACCGCGTCGTAAGTCTGGTAGCGGCTCACCACCACGTCCTGCTTGAAGGCCGACAGCAACTCGTACATGGGTTTGAGCGGCAGCCCGTATTCGCGCACCACCCGCGCCAGCCGCTCGAACATCGGCGCGTGGCCGCCGTCGCCGGCGCCGATGCGGTCGAGCGCGGCCTCGTAGGCGCTCAGCGCGGCCAGCCGCTGCTCCGGCGTGGCGTCGCCCTCGTCGGCGAGGTCGTCGGCGCCGCGGGCGAAGGCGTAGATCGCTTCGACGGCCGGACGTAGACGACTTGGTAACAAAATGGACGCAACAGGGAAATTCTCGTAGTGATCAACTGACATACACATCCAGCCTAAAGCAATATTTTTAGATTAATGACGCAAAAGTCATTTGCAAACGAATTTGCCCGGCTTATAATTAATTAACGGAAAGTCATTTATTTCCAACCCGTAATAGTAGTGCCAACTACACTCCAGAGCAAGGAAAAGGAAAGTACTGTGGTCGCCCCTAAAATCCCGCGTCAGATTCCCCCTCTATTCCTCGCATTGCTGACGGCCACCGTGCTGTCGGCCTGTTCCAAGCCCGCTGAAAAAACCGAGGATATCCGCCCGGTGCGCGCGATCGTGCTCAGCAGTAGCGATGTCGATGTCAACGCCGAGTTCTCCGGCGAGGTCCGCGCCCGCGTCGAGTCGCGCCTGGGCTTCCGCGTCGCCGGCAAGATCGTTAGCCGCAAGGTCGATGTCGGCGCGCTGGTCAGGAAAGGCCAGGTGCTGATGCAGCTCGATCCCCAGGATTTGCAATTATCGCAAGCCCAGGCGTTGGCCGCGCTGCGTTCCGCTGAAACCAGCCGCGATTTGGCTAAGGCCGAGCTGAAGCGTTATCAGGAGTTGCGCAGCAAGAACTTCGTCAGCCAGGCCGTGCTCGACGAGAAGGAATCGACCTTCAAGTCCGCGCAGTCGAACGTCGACGCCTCGCAGGCCGCCTATCGCGGCCAGTCCAACCAGGCCGGCTACGCGGCGCTGGTGTCGGACGTCGACGGCGTCGTGACCCTGGTATCGGCCGAGGTCGGTCAGGTGGTGCAGCCGGGCACGGAGGTGGTGCGCGTGGCCAAGTCCGGCGAGAAGGAAATCGTCATCGGCTTGCCCGAGGATAAGGTCGAAACCCTGCGCAAGATTTCGGATGTGCATGTGCGATTGTGGGCCGATCCGTCCAAGGCGGTGATCGGCAAGATCCGCGAGATTTCGCCGATGGCCGATCCGGCCACCCGCACCTACACCGCCAAGGTGTCTATCCCGGACAGCCTGGAGGAGGCCAAATTGGGCATGACAGCCGTGGTCCAGTTCGCTTCGAAGACGGCGACCCCGCAGATCAAGGTGCCGCTGACGGCGCTGTTCAGCGAAAAATCGGTCACCTCGGTGTGGGTGGTCGAGGGCGGCGTCGTCAAGCTGGTGCCGGTGACCATCGCCGGCGTCGCCGGCAACGATCTGGTGCTGGGCGGCGGCGTCAAGCCCGGCCAGACCGTCGTCACGGCCGGCGTGAACCTGCTTAAGCCGGGCCAGAAAGTCAAGATTCTCGGGAGCGAAGTGCCCGTCAAGCCGGCCCCGCCGGCCGCGCCCGCAGTCGTCGAGGCCGCAAAATGAAGGAAGGATTCAACCTCTCGCGCTGGGCGCTCGAACATATCCCGCTGACGCGCTACCTGATCGCGGTGCTGCTGATCGGCGGCGCGCTCAGCTACAGCAACCTGGGCCAGGACGAAGATCCGCCGTTCACCTTCCGGGCGATGGTGGTGCGCGCCAACTGGCCGGGCGCGACGTCGCTGCAGATGGCCGAGCAGGTCACCGACAAGCTGGAAAAGAAGCTGCAGGAAACGCCGGGCATCGACGAGATCAGCAGCTACTCCAAGCCGGGCGAGACCACCATCATCCTGAAGCTGCGCGAATCAACGCCGCCGAAGGAAGTCACGCAATCCTGGTACCAGGTGCGCAAGAAGATCGGCGACATCCGCGGCACCTTGCCGCCGGGTGTGCAGGGGCCGTTCTTCAACGACGAGTTCGGCGACACCTACGGCTCGATCTTCGCGCTCTCCGGCGACGGCTTCACCTATGCCGAGATGAAGGATTACGCCGATTTCGTCCGCCAACAGTTGCTCAACGTGCCGATGGTGTCCAAGGTCGAGCTGTTCGGCGTCCAGGACGAGAAGATCAACATCGAGTTCTCGCACAAGAAGTTTTCCCAGCTGGGCATACCGATCGAGGCCATCGCCAACCAGATCGCCACGCAAAACAGCGTCGAGTCGACCGGCGTGCTGGTCACGCCGACCGATAACCTGCAGGTGCGCGTCACCGGCGCGTTGAAGACGGTCAAGGATCTGGCCGAGCTCGAACTGCGCGCCAACGGCACCACGTTCCGCCTGGGCGACTTCGCCACCATCAAGCGCCAGTACCAGGACCCGCCGGGTGACAAGATGCGCTTCAACGGCAAGGAAGTGATCGGCCTGGGCGTGTCGATGGAGAAGGGCGGCAACATCATCGAACTCGGCAAGCACATGGAAAAAACCGTGACCGAGATGAAGGCCAAGCTGCCCGTCGGTATCGAGCTCGAGCGCGTGTCGGACCAGCCAGCGGCGGTCAAGGCCTCCGTGGGCGAGTTCGTCCACACGCTGATCGAGGCGGTGCTGATCGTGCTGGCCGTCAGTTTCGTCGCGCTCGGCCTGCACACCAAACCGTTCCGGCTCGACGTCCGTCCGGGCCTGGTGGTGGCGCTGTCGATCCCGCTGGTGCTGGCGGTGACCTTCCTGTTCATGCGCGTGCTCGACATCGACCTGCACAAGATCTCGCTGGGCGCGCTGATCATCGCGCTGGGCCTGCTGGTGGACGACGCCATCATCGCCGTCGAGATGATGGTGCGCAAGATGGAGGAGGGCATGTCGCGCTTCGACGCGGCCACCTTCGCCTACACGTCGACGGCGATTCCCATGCTCACCGGCACCCTGATCACCGTCGCCGGCTTCTTGCCGATCGGCCTGGCCAAGTCGGCCGCCGGCGAGTACACGTTCTCGCTGTTCTCGGTCAACGCGCTGGCGCTGATCATTTCGTGGGTGGTGGCGGTCACGTTCACGCCTTATCTCGGGTTTATCTTGCTGAAGGTGAAACCGCACGCCGAAGGCGGCAACGATCACGACCTGTTCGACACGCCCGGCTTCCGCCGCTTCCGCGCGGTCGTCAACTGGTGCGTCGAGTACCGCAAGACGACCATGGCGCTGTCGCTGGCGGTGTTCGCGCTGGGCGTGTACGGCTTCAACTTCATCGAGAAGCAGTTCTTCCCGGATTCGAGCCGTCCCGAGTTGATGGTCGAGATGTGGACGCCGGAAGGCACCACCTTCGCCGCCAACGAGGCGCAGGTCAAGAAGTTCGAGGCGTTCATCAAGCAACAGCCGGGCGTGGTCAGCGTGACCAGCTACGTCGGCACCGGCAGCCCGCGTTTCTATCTGCCGCTGGACCAGATTTTCCCGCAGACTAACGTTTCGCAGATCGTCGTGCTGCCCAGGGACCTGAAGACGCGCGGCGAGCTGCGCCAGAAGATCGTCGATGTGTTCAAGAACGACTTCCCCGAGGTGCGCGGCCGCGTCAAGCTGCTGCCGAACGGGCCGCCGGTACCGTATCCGGTGCAGTTCCGCGTGACCGGCACCGAGGTGGCCAAGGTGCGCGCCATCGCCGACCAGGTCAAGGACGTCATGCGCGCCAATCCGAACACCATCGGCGTCAATGACAACTGGAACGAGTCGATCAAGGTGTTGCGCCTGGACCTGGATCAGGACAAGATGCGCGCCGTCGGCGTGACATCGCAAACGGTGATGCGCGCGGCCAACACGATTCTGTCCGGCACCACCGTAGGCCAGTTCCGCGAGGATATCAAGCTGATCGACATCCAGATCCGCCAGCCCATCGATGAGCGCAACACGATCTCGATCCTGAACGACACCAATATTCCGACCGAGAGCGGCAAGTTCGTGACGATCAGCCAGCTGGCGCGCGCGCATTTCGTGTGGGAGCCGGGCGTGGTGTGGCGGGAAGGGCGCGAATGGGCGATCACCGTGCAATCGGATGTCGGCGACAACATCCAGGGCCCGACCGTCTCGAGCCAGATCGAGCCGCAACTCAAGGCGCTGCGCGCGGCGTTGCCGGCCGGCTACGCGATCACCATCAAGGGCGCGGCCGCCGACAGCGGCTCGGCCGAGGCGTCGATCGCGGCCAACCTGCCGCTGGCGATCTTCATCATCTTCACGTTGCTGATGTTGCAGCTGCATAGCTTCTCGCGGGCGCTGCTGGTGTTCCTGACCGGGCCGCTGGGGGTGGCGGGGGCGGCGATGGCGCTGCTGTTGCTGGGCCGTCCGCTGGGCTTTGTCGCCAACCTGGGCATCATCGCGCTGTTCGGCATGATCATCCGCAACTCGGTGATCCTGGTCGACCAGATCGAGCAGGACATCAAGGCCGGCCACGATCCGTGGACGGCGATCGTCGAATCGGCGGTGCGCCGTTGCCGTCCGATCATCCTGACGGCGGCCGCGGCCGCGCTGGCGATGATACCGTTGTCGCGCTCGGTGTTCTGGGGGCCGATGGCGGTGGCGATCATGGGCGGCCTGATCGTGGCGACCGCGTTGACCTTGTTGTTCCTGCCGGCGCTGTACGCGGCGTGGTTCCGCGTTAAGAAGCCGGCCGGTGGCGCCGTTAAAACCCGTTAAAACCCATTAACGGCGGGGTCGTACCCCATGCGGGGTACGACCCCAAAGAGCAGCGCATTGCGGGTTTATTAGGCAAAAATAAGCGAAAAACAGCGGAATGCTGGTGATAGTTTAAAAATCACCACATTTCGCTAAAAAACCCGTTAGAATACCGCGTTGAAGTTGAAAGCTCCCACGGAAAAATAGTGGGGCCAGGGCGACCGTTTTCACTTACGGGTCGCCCTTTGCTTTTGTGCAAACATGCCGCGAGGATGGCGAAATTGGTAGACGCACCAGGTTTAGGTCCTGACGCCAGCAATGGTGTGGGGGTTCGAGTCCCCCTCCTCGCACCAACTGTAATACTATTTTTTTGGACGATTTTTACATGGCAACTGCAGTCGAAACCTTGGGCAAACTCGAACGTCGTATCACGATCTCCTTTCCGCTGACCGAAGTGCGCAGCGAAGTTGAGAAGCGCCTGAAAGTGCAAGCCAAAACGGCTAAGGCACCAGGCTTCCGTCCGGGTAAAGTTCCTCTGAAAATGGTCGCGGCACAATACGGTTATCAGATCGAGACCGAAGTGTTGAACGACAAAGTTGGCCGCGCTTTCAACGACGCCGCAAACGAAAACCAGCTGCGTGTGGCTGGCTACCCGAACATCCAGCCGAAGGAAGACGCGCCAGAAGGCGTGCTGACCTTCGACGCGACGTTCGAAGTCTACCCGGACGTCGTCGTCGGCGACCTGACCACCGTGGAAATCGAAACCGTCAAGGCCGAAGTGTCGGAAGCGGAAATCGACAAGACCATCGACATCCTGCGCAAGCAGCGCGTGCACTTCCACAC
>JBDSKP010000316.1:0-3095 GCA_039916925.1 Duganella sp. | reverse complement strand
GACGATTTTCTGCGCATTCTGGTGCGCGAGCTGGCCGAAGCGCTCGACGTGCGCTATGTGATCGCCGGGCGCCTGGTGCGCCAGCTGGACGGCGGCGAAGCCATCCGCACGCTGGCGCTGTGGGGCGGCGACGATTATCTGCCGAATATCGAATACAGCCTGCAGCACACGCCATGCCAGGACGTGGCCGACCAGAGCATGTGCTTCCACGCCCGCGGCATCCAGGCCGATTATCCGCGCGACACACTGCTCGTCGAGATGGGCGCCGAAAGCTATATCGGCATACCGATGATCGATACCGAGGGCAACACGCTGGGCATCCTGTCGGCCATCGACACGCGCGCCATCTCCGAGGACAAGCGCCTGCTGGCGCTGTCGCTGCTGTCGATCTTCGCCACGCGCTGCGCGGCCGAGCTGCAGCACCAGGAGCGCGAGCGGATGCTCGAGCAAACCATCCAGCAGCGCAGCGAGGCGCTGCTGGTGGCGCAGGCGATCCTGGTCGAGCAGGAGAAGATGGCGGCGCTCGGCGCGCTGGTGGCCGGCGTGGCGCACGAGGTCAACACGCCGATCGGCGTGGCGGTGACGGCGTCATCGAGCCTGAGCTCGTATGCCGAGGAGCTGGTCAAATGCGTCAGCGGCGAGCGCGTCAGCCGCTCGGCGCTGGTGGCCACGGCGCAGCGGTTGCGCGAGGCGGCGCTGCTGGTCGAGCGCAACCTGGCGCGCGCCGCCGATCTGATCGGCAATTTCAAGCAGCTGGCGGTCGACCAGGGCAGCACCCACGTGGTCGAGCTGGGGTTGCGCGACCAGGTGCTCGGCGTGGTCTCGGCGCACGGTCCGGAGCTGCGCAAGGTCGGCCTGCAGGTCAGCGTCGACATCGCCGCCGACCTGCGCGTGCGGCTCGACGCCGGGCGCTGGTCGCAGGTGCTGTCGAACCTGCTGATGAACGCCGCCAAGCACGGCTATCCGGACGGCGGCCCCGGCACCGTCGTGCTGACCGGGCATGACGTGGTCGAGGCCGGCGCGCGCTGGCTGCTGGTGGAGTTCGCCGACGACGGCGTCGGCCTGACGGCGGAGGCGCGCGAGCGGCTGTTCGAACCGTTTTTCACCACCAAGCGCGGGCAGGGCGGATCGGGGCTGGGCATGCATATCGTCCACACGATCGTGCAGCAGATGGGCGGGCAGGTGGCGGTGTCGCCCGCCACGCCGGGGTGCCGCATCCATATCCGGCTGCCGGTGGGGGCGTAACCGCCTGCTAACCCGGGCGGCCACCCGGGGTCGTACCCAACCGGGTACGACCCCATCGCGTCGCCGCCCGCATTTCCTTAAAGCGAACCGGGGTTGGCCGCGGTATCCGCCGCCATCGACAACGCCACCGCCCGGCCACCTTGATGCCGTCCACGCCCGCCGACAGGATGCCGCCGGCGTAACCGGCGCCCTCGCCGGCCGGGAACAGGCCGCGCGTGTTGAGGCTTTGCAGCGTGTCGTCGCGACGCTTGATGCGGATCGGCGACGAAGTGCGCGTCTCCAGCCCGGTCAGCACGGCGTCGTGCTTGAAGTAGCCGCGCACCTGCTTGTCGAACGCCGGGAAGGCTTCGCGCAGCGCCGTCACGGCGAACTCCGGCAGGATCCGCGCCAGGTCGGTGAGGTGCACGCCCGGCTTGTACGACGGCACCACGGCGCCGAATTCGGTCGAGGCGCGGCCGGCGACGAAGTCACCCATCAGCTGGCCCGGCGCGTTATAGTTGGCGCCGCCCAGCTCGAACGCCTTCTCCTCCAGCCGGCGCTGGAATTCGATGCCGGCCAGCGGGTGGCCCGGATAGTCGACCTCCGGCGAAATGCTCACCACGATGGCGCTGTTGGCGTTGCGCTCGTTGCGCGAATACTGGCTCATGCCGTTGGTGACCACGCGCCCCGGCTCGGACGCGGCCGCCACGACGGTGCCGCCCGGGCACATGCAGAAGCTGTAGACGGCGCGGCCGTTGGAGGCGTGGTGCACCAGCTTGTAGTCGGCCGCGCCGAGGATGGGATGGCCGGCGTTCGGGCCGAAGCGGCAGGTGTCGATCAGCGACTGCGGATGCTCGACCCGGAAGCCGATCGAGAACGGCTTCGCTTCGATGTACACGCCGCGCCGGTACAGCATCTCGAAGGTGTCGCGCGCGCTGTGGCCGATCGCCAGCACCACGTGGTTGGTGGCGATCTTCTCGCCGCTCTCGAGGGTCAGGCCGCGCACCTGGCCGCCGTCGCCGGGATGGTCGCCGAGCCGCTCGATCTCGATGTCGACCACCTTGTTGCCGAAGCGGTATTCGCCGCCCATGGCTTCGATGTTGGCGCGCATCTGCTCGACCATCTTGACCAGCCGGAAGGTGCCGATGTGCGGCTTGCTGACGTAGATGATCTCCGCCGGCGCGCCGGCCTTGACGAACTCGGTGAGCACCTTGCGGCCGTAGTGTTTCGGGTCCTTGATCTGGCTGTAGAGCTTGCCGTCCGAGAAGGTGCCGGCGCCGCCTTCGCCGAACTGCACGTTCGATTCCGGGTTCAGTTCGCGCTTGCGCCAGAAGCCGAAGGTGTCGACGGTGCGCTCGCGCACCTGCTTGCCGCGCTCGAGGATGATGGGCCGCAGCCCCATCTGCGCCAGGATCAGCGCCGCGAACAGGCCGCACGGGCCGGTGCCGATGACCACCGGGCGCGGGTTCTGGTCGTGGCCGGCCAATTGTTCGCCGGCGGCGACATATTTATACGACGTGTCCGGCGACGGCATCAGGTGGGCGTCGTGCTTGAGGCGCTTGAGCAGCGCGGCCTCGTCCTTGACGTCGACGTCGAGCGAGTAAATCAGCACGATCGCGGTCTTCTTGCGCGCGTCGTAGCTGCGTTTGAAGACGGTAAAGCCGAGCAGGGCGTCGGCCGGGATGTCGAGGCGCGCCAGGATGGCGGCCGGCAGTTCTTCCTCGGTGTGGTTGAGCGGGAGCTTGACTTCGTTTAAACGCAGCATGATCGATTCCTCGGAGGGCGCTGTCTAGGCGCCATGGTCGGGTGGCCGGCGCGGGCGTGGCCCGGGTCCGGCCCGTGAAAGGCCGTATTTTACCAATATTGCCGGC
>JBDSKP010000315.1:0-5736 GCA_039916925.1 Duganella sp. | reverse complement strand
TAGGGCGGATTAGGCGGAACGCCGTAATCCGCCATTTATGAGCCGTCGACGCGCATACATGGCGGATTACGCTGCGCTAATCCGCCCTACGTGACTAATCATTGACTCCGCGTCAACTATGCTTTGCGCGCCGAGGTCTTTTTGCGCACAGCGTCCGCCGCCATACTGAACGCATCCACATTTCAACAGGAGCACGACATGAAAGTATTCGTCACAGGCGCGGCTGGGTTTATCGGCGGTTCGATCGCGGCCGGGCTGGTCGAAGCGGGGCACGAGGTCATCGGCTTGGTGCGCAAACCGGAGCAGATCGCGGAACTGCAAAAAATCGGCGTGGCGGGCGTGGTCGGCTCGCTCGACGACCGCGATCTGCTGATCACCCAGGCCCGCGCGGCGGACGCCGTCATCAACGCCGCCAGCAGCGACAACCGGGCGGCGGTGGAAGCCCTCATCGACGGCCTTGCCGGCTCGGGCAAGGTGTTCCTGCACACCAGCGGCTCGAGCATCGTCGGCGACGCCTCGGGTGGCCTGGGCACGGACCGCATCTATTACGAGGACCAGTTGCCCGAGCCGACGCCGGACAAGGCGGCCCGCGTCGCCATCGACAAGCTGGTGCTGGCTGCCGCCGGCAAGGGGGTGCGCTCGGCGGTGCTATGCAATACGCTGATCTACGGCCATGGCGCGCTGCCGCGCGACAGCGTGCAGCTGCCTCGCCTGCTCAAGCAGGCGCGCAAGAGCGGCGTCGTGCGCCATGTCGGGCCGGGTTTGAACGTTTGGTCGAACGTGCATATCGACGACGTGGTCGACCTGTATCTGCTGGCGTTGGAGAAGACCGAGGCCGGCGCGTTTTATTTCGTCGAGAGCGGCGAGGCGTCGTTCCGCGACATGACGGCGGCCATGGCGCGCGCGCTCGATCTGGGCGAGGCGCAGGACTGGCCGCTGGAACAGGCCAGGGAGGAATGGGGGTATGAGATGGCGTCGTATGGCCTCGGTTCCAACAGCCGCGTGCGGGGCAAACGGGCGCGCGAGCAGTTGGGGTGGAAGCCGCGCCGGCCGTCGGTGCTTGAGTGGATCGCCAGCGACATGCTGCGCTGAACCGCTGTCGGGCTCCAAGCAACCCCGTCCGCGTTTAGCGAGACGCGCGAGTCACCTCTTAGGGGTCGTACCCGGTTGGGTACGACCCCGCTTGGCGGTGCGGGGCAACAACCGCACTAATCCAGATTCGGATAAGGGCCCTTGCCACCTTCTTTGATGAACAGGTCGATGCGCGCCTCGAGCACCGGCAGCGGCACGGAGCCCAGTTGCAGCACCGTGTCGTGGAACGCGCGGATGTCGAACTTCGGCCCCAGCGCCGCCTCGGCCTTCTTGCGCGCGTTGATGATGCTCATCTCGCCCAGGTAATACGACAGCGCCTGCCCAGGCCACGAGATATAACGGTCCACCTCCGTCTCGATCTCATGCTCCGACAGCGCCGTATTGGCCTTCAAATAATCCTGCGCCTGCTTGCGCGTCCAGCCCTTGCTGTGGATGCCCGTGTCGACCACCAGCCGCGATGCGCGCCAGGCCTGGTAACTGAGCATGCCGAACACCTCGTACGGCGTTTCATACATACCCATCTCCACGCCCAGCCGCTCGCTGTACAACGCCCAGCCTTCGCCATACGCCGAGATATAGGCGTTGCGGAAGGCCGGACGGCCCTTCTGCTCCATCGCCACCGGCATCTGGAAGGCGTGGCCCGGCGCCGATTCGTGCAGCGTCAGCGCCGGCATGCTGTACAACGCGCGCGACGGCAGGTTGTAGGTGTTGACCAGATAAACGCCCGGACCGCCCCGGCCCGACGTGTAGAACGGCGCCTGGTCGTCCGGCACCGGAATGACGGCGAAGCGGCGGCGCGGCAGATAGCCGAAGTACTGGCCCACCTTGCCGTCGAACTTCTTCGCGACCCAGGCGGAGCGCATCAACAGCTCCTCGGGCGTCTTGGCGTAGAAGCGCGAATCGGTGCGCAGGAACTGCAGGAAGGCCGGCAGGTCGCCCTCGAAACCGGTCTGCTTGATCACCTCCAGCATCTCGCCACGGATCTTGGCCATTTCGCTGACGCCGATCTGGTGGATCTCGTCGGCGCTCATCGTGGTGGTGGTGAATTCGACGATCTTCGACTGGTAGTACGCCTTGCCGTCGGGCAGGCTCTCCGCCGCCAGGTCCTCGCGTGATTTCGGCACGTACTCTTCGCGCATGAACTTGAGCAGATTTTTATACGACGGCAGCACGTAGGTCTCGATCGCCTTGGCGCCCTCCGCCCGCAGTTCCTCCCGCAGCGCCGCCGGCATCGTCACCGGCATGGCCTTGAACGGCAGGTAGAACACGTTGTCCTGCACCGTCTTCGCTTCGGTCACCGAGGTGATCGAGCCGTCGCGCCCCACCAGCGTGATCTTCGGCGGCGTGAAGCCGCGCGCCATCCCGGCCCGCATGTTGACGATTTGTTCGTTGAAGTAGCGCGGCACGTCCGACATCTGCTTGATGTAGTCGCGGTATTCCTTTTCCTTGGTCAGCGTGTTACGCCCGGCGGCCGACAGGTTGGACCAGAACGCCGTGTCGGCGTTGAGCGGCTTTTCGTATTCGCGGAACTTCTGCGCGTCGACCAGGGCGCCGATCTGCGCCTTGTAGACCTGATAGTTGATCAACTCCCCGGCCGACAGCTTGTTCTGTTGGATGCCGTCGAGCTTTTTCATCACGTCCCGCCAGTAGGCCAGGCGCTTTTCCTGCGTGGCGACGTCGACGCGCGGCAGCGTGGCCCCGCCCTTTTCGTCGTCCTCGCCCTCCTCCATCTTCTGGCTCAGGCGCCACTTCCATTCCTGCGTGTAGATGGTTTTGAATTGCGCGTCGGCGGCACCGGCCTTGGCCACCGGCGCCTGTGCGGCGACGGCGTTGAGCGACAAGACCATGCATGCGCCGACGATGACGGCGCCAAACTTCTTTTCCATAGAACTCCAGTGGTGGAAGGGTTGATTACATGTCCAACAGATTGCGCCGTTCGCGCAGCAGCGCGGTGAAGGCCTCGGCGTTGAGCGGCGGGCTGAAATAATATCCCTGCATCTCGTCGCATCCGCGCTCGGTCAGGAAGCGCACCTGCTCGCGCGTTTCGACGCCCTCGGCGATCACCCGCATGTTCAGGTTGTGCGCCAGCGAGATCACCGACAGCGCGATGGCCGCGTCGTTGGCGCTGGTGGTGACGTCGTCGACGAACGATTTGTCGATCTTGAGCACGTCGATCGGGAAGCGTTTGAGGTAACTGAGGCTGGAATAGCCGGTGCCGAAGTCGTCGAGCGAGATGCTCACGCCGATGTCCTTGAGCTTGCGCAGCGCCGCCACCGCCTTGTTCGGATCGCCCATCACCGTGCCCTCGGTGATCTCCAGGCCCAGGCAGGCCGGCGCGACGCCGAACTTGCGCAACGTGCTTTCGACATACGGCACCGTGGCGTCGTTGGCGAACTGCCCGGCCGACAGGTTGACCGCCACCTTGATGTCGCCCAGTCCCTGGTCCTGCCACACCTTGATCTGCGCGCACACGCTCTCGAGCACCCACTCGCCGATCGAATTGACCAGCCCATACTCCTCGGCCAGCGGGATGAAGCGGTTCGGCGGCACCCGGCCCAGCACCGCGTTGTTCCAGCGCAGCAGCGCCTCGGCGCCGGCCATGACGCCGTTTTTCAGGCACATTTGCGGCTGGTAGTGGACCTCGAACTCGTCGCGCGCGATGGCGCCGCGTAGCTGGCTCTGGATCGCCAGCTTGTCGCGGATCTCGGCGTCCATGCGCTCGGTGAACAGCGCATAGTTGTCGCGCCCGATCTGCTTGGCGCGGAACAGCGCCGTGTCGGCGTTGCGCACCAGTTCATCGAAGCTGTCGCCGTCGGTCAGGCTGACGGCGATGCCGATGCTGGAGGTGACGGTGAGCTGCTGGCCGTCGATCACCAGTTCCTTGCGCAGGCCGGCCAGGATCTTTTGCGCCATCGGCATCGTCGCCGTCAGCTGGGCGTCGTCGGCGACGATGATCTGGAACTCGTCGCCGCCCTGGCGGGCGACGGTGTCGCCCTCGCGCACGCAGTCGGTCAAAAAGCGCGAGATCACCTGCAGCGCCTTGTCGCCGACCTGGTGGCCGTAGGAGTCGTTGATGCTCTTGAAGCGGTCCATGTCCAGGCACATGACGGCCACGCAGCCGCCCTCGCGGCGCGCCGTGCCCAGTGTCTGGTCGAAGCGCTGGCGCGCCAGCAGGCGGTTGGGCAGCCCGGTGAGCGCGTCGTGGTGGGACAGGAAGTCGATCAGGTGCTGCTCGGCCTTGCGTTCGGTGATGTCCATGAACACGGCCACGTGGTTGACCACCTGGCCGGCGTCGTCGCGCACCACCGAGGCGCTCAGCAGGCCGGGATAGACGTCGCCGTTCTTGCGGCGCGCCATGATCTCGCCCGACCACAGGCCGGTGCTGATGACCGACTGCAGCATCTGCTTGAAGGCGGCGGCGTCCTGCTCGCCGGCGTGCAGCATGACGACGTTTTTACCGATCACCTCCGCCGCCTCGTAGCCGGAGATCTGCGTGAAGGCCGGATTGGTGGCGACGATGCGCGCCTCGCGGTCGGTGACGACGATGGCGTCCTGGGTGGCCTCGAACACCTTGCTGGCCAGGCGCAGGAACTCCTCGCTGGCGCGGCGCTGTTCGACCTCCTTGGCCAGTTCCTCGGTGCGCTCGGCAACGCGCTGCTCGAGCAGCGAGCGTTCGAGCGTCAATGCGTGCTGCGCGCGGCTCAGGCGCACGTGGGCGTCGGTGCGGGCCAGGATCTCCTCGGCCTGGAACGGTTTGGCGATGAAATCGACCGCGCCCAGCGCGAAACCGCGCACCTTGTCGTCGGTGTCGTGCTGCGCCGACAGGAAGATCACCGGCACGTTGCACAGCTGCGGCGACGCCTTGAGGCGCCGGCAGACCTCGAAACCGTCGATGCCGGGCATGCGGATGTCGAGCAGGATCAGCTCCGGGGGGCGCGACTGGGCGGTCCACAGCGCCAGCTCGCCGTTGGGCGCCTGGCGCACGTAATAGCCGGCCTCCGTCAGCAGGTCGCTGAGCAGCTTGAGCGAGGCCGGCGTGTCCTCCACGATCAGCACTTCGCCCTTGGTGTTTTGTTCCGATAAATCCCGGTGCATGTAAAACTCTCTCGCCTTGTTCGCCGCCGCCCGCCCGCGGGATACCGGCGCTGCCGCTGCCGCCGCCGTTGTATCCCGAATCCGTGTACTAACTACTATCATATACCTGTCGGCCCTATGCCTCCAGTTCACTACCCGCCTGGTCCAGCAGCGCGCACAGCTGCGGGTACTGGTGCAGCCGCACCATGCGCTCGATGCGCTCGACCACGCCGCCCAGCTGCGCCGGTAATGGCCGCAGCAACAGCGCCACGCGCGCCAGGTTGAGCTCCTGCAGCGCCACCTTGAGCTGCATGCGCAGCGCCGGATCGAGCAGCGCCAGGTCGGCGCCCGACAGCGGCTCGCCGTCGCCGTCGTCGGCGCGCGCCGCGCGGCGCCCGCGCTGGGGCGCCTCCAGCACCAGTTGGTCGCCGGCCGCCTGCGCGTCCGCCACCGGCACCCGGATCGTGAACTGGAAGGTGGCGCCGTCGCCGCGCGCCGACTGCACCGACAGCACCCCGCCCATCAGCTGGACGAATTCGCGCGAGATGGCCAGCCCCAGGCCCGTGCCCT
>JBDSKP010000314.1:0-3872 GCA_039916925.1 Duganella sp. | reverse complement strand
GCAGTACGGAAAACAGATTCCACACGGCCGGCCCCTTTTAGAACGTCATGCGCAGGCCGGCGCGGTAGGTGCGCCCCACAACGTCGTAGATGCCCGGGTTGATGCCCATGCTCAGGTTGGTCTGCGGCAGCAGCACCGGTGCGCGGTCGGCCAGGTTGTCGACCTTGACGTAGCCGGTGATCTGCGGCGTGAACTTGTAGGTCGCGCCCAGATCGAGGTAGGTCGCACCCGGGATGTGGTTGTCGTAGATGGTCGGGTGCGCCGCCGTCGGCAACGGGCAGTTGGTCTGGCACTCGATGTACTCGTTGTTGTACACGCCGGCGCTGATCCAACGCTCCGACAACGTCACGCCAAGCTTGCCGTAGTCCCACGATTGCGACAGCAGCGCCTTCCATTTCGGCGTCGTGCCGAACATGTTGCCGGCGCCCTCGCTCGGCGTCGTGCCCGGCAGGCCGGGGTCGGAGATCGAGTGGATCATGCGGCTGGCCAGCCCGCGCAACGTGACCACGCCGGGCACGCCGTAGTCGTTCAGGTTGGCGCGGTAGGCGGCCTCGATGTCGACGCCGCGCGTGTGCAGCGACGCGAAGTTGAAGCTTTGCGCCTGCACGAAGTTGGTGCCGGCCGGCCCGTTGATCGAGACGGCCGCGCACACCTGCTGGAAGCCGGCGTAGCACAGGTCGACCTCCTGTTGCGCGCCCAGCGAGTTGATGACGTTCTTGACCTTGATGTCGTAGTAATCGATCGACAGGTTGAAGTTACGCGCCCAACTCGGCTGACTCAACACCACGCCGAACGAGTTGTTGCGGGCGCTCTCCGGCTTCAGGTCGGGGTTGCCGACGTTGCGCTGCTGAATCTGGATCGACGAGCCCTGGTTGTTGTTGACCGCCTGGTTGGTGACCGTGGTGGCGGCGAACAGCTCGCTCAAGTTGGGCGCGCGCACGTCGGCCGAACTGACCGCGCGCAGGCGCAGGCCGTCGACCGGGGTTTGCCAGGTGGCGCCGAGCTTCCAGGCGCGCGCCTTGCCGGCGGTGCTGTACTTCTCCTCGCGGTCGGCGATGTTGAGGTTGGCTTCGCCCCAGGTGGCCGATTTCAGGAACGGGATGTTGAGCTCGACATAGGCTTCCTTGACGTTGAACGAGCCCTGGCCGTTGTGGTAGTTGCCCGCGAACCAGTTGTCGCCGGTGGTGGACAAGGTCGGGTCCTGCGGATAATTGGCGTCGTACGGCGACTGGTAGGCCACGCCGGCGCCGTACGGGTCGCCGTAGACCGAATATTTCTCGCGCCGCCACTCGGCGCCGAACGCCACCGAGATCGGACCGGCCCAGCCCTCCGCCAGCGTGCCGTTGATGTTAGCGCTAACAACATTTTGACTGGAATCGGTGTGTTGCCTTGGACCGTTACCCGGGGCGACGTAGTTCCACGTGGCCGGGTCGACCGCGTTGTTGCCGAAGATGTTCATCGGCAGGCAGCCCGCCGCCCGCGCCGCCGCGCTGCGGCAAACGATCTGGCCGCTGGCCGGGTCGCGGACCGCGTCGATGGCGAAGTTGTAGCGCGGATTGAGCGTGATGTCATGCACTTGCAGCACGGTGGTGTTCTCGCCGTGCTCGGCGTACGCGTCGTACGACCATTCCTTGCCGAACATGCCGAACTTGCCGTTGGCGCCGACGACGAAGCGGCGCTGGGTGCGGGTCGGATGCACGTTGATGAGCTCGGGGAACTGGGCGTTGGCGGTGCCGACCGGCATCGTGCCGCCCGGATAGCCGGAGGCGCAACCGGCCGCCACCGACGCCGGCAGGAAGGCGTTGTCGCACTTGATGGCCAGGTTGCCCTGCTTGGCCGCGCCGGGACTCGGCGAGAACACCGACGTCACCTGCGCCCAGTTGCCGGTGACATAGATTTCGTTGTCGGCGTCGAGGTCCCACGACACGCGGCTGTACGCCACTTCGCGCTTGAAATTCATCGCCAGGTTGGTGCCGGCGCCGACGCTGCCGGACAAATCGCCGCCGACGCAGAAGTTGCCGACGCAATTGTTACCGTACTGGAAGGGGTAAGGCGAACCATCCGGAGCGAACGCCGTGCCCTTCAACGCGCCGCCGGTGATCAAGCCGTATTTGGCGTACTGCACGTGCTGGGCGTGCTGGATGCTGGTGTAGCGCGGCAGGCCGGCCGCCTGCATGGCCTTGGTCGACTCCTGCAGGGCCGGATTTTTATACCAGTCGCGCCCGTTCGAGCCGACCTCGCCGAAGCCGGGCGAATCGACGCCGCCCTGCTTGGTGAACTCGCCGCTGACGGTCACGTGCAGGCGGTCGTCGGCGAAGCCCTTACCCCACGCGGCCTGCAGGGTGCCGTTCTTGTCGTCGCCGTAGGTGGTCATGCCGCCGCCCACGTGGGCCTTGAAGCCGGTGAATTTCTTGTCGGTGATGAAGTTGACGACACCGCCGACCGCGTCGGAGCCGTAGGACGCCGAGGCGCCGCCGGTGACCACGTCGACCCGCTTGACCAGCAGTTGCGGGAATTGGCTGACATCGGTCACGCCGGTGACATTGGCGCCGACCACGCGCTGGCCGTCGAGCAAGGTCAGCGTGCGGTTCGGGCCGAGGCCGCGCAGCGACAGCGAGGACAAGCCCTGCAGGCCGCTCGAGGTGCTGAAGGTGTTGACCGTGCGGCCGGTGCTGCCCTGCAGGGCCGGCAACTCGGTCAGCGTTTCGAAGATGTTCGGTTTGGCCGCCTTGTCGAGGTCGGCGGTGGTCAGGCTGGTCGTCGGGGTCGGCTGGCTGAAGCCGCGCGCGGCGATGCGCGAACCGGACACGACCACGGTATTTTCCGGCGTGGCGGCCGCCGGCGCGGGCGCGGGCGTTGGTGCGGCGGCGTCGGCTGGTTTGGCGGCGGCCTGCGGCTCGGTCTGTACCTGCTGGGCGTGGGCGGGCGTGGACAACATGCCGTAGGCGCCGGCCAGCGCAAGAGTCATCAATCGTTGTTGAAATGGCGTTTTCATATGGTCTCCTTCTTTTTTTAATGTGTGGCGCGGTTCGGCGGTGGGCCGAGGCGCCCGGGCTTGCGCATTGCTTTTTTTGTGCCGTGTCCCTCCGTGATGGGTTGTCGCCGCCCGGTTCGATCAAGCGCTTCGCAAACCCGCCGGGACGGGTCGAAGACGGCGGCGCGTCGTCCTGTAATGTTTAGTAAAACGATCGAACTAACTCAATGTAGCCATGGCATTATCGAAGAACCAATAACATTTTATTTGCTAGCGATATCCAAAATGATATCGGTCGGCGTGCCGCCAGAGGGTGGCACGGACAAAATGAGAGCGGTATCATCGCGCTCGAGGCGGGAGGTCCTGTAGTGGGTTGTGGCTAAAAAGCGACCATCGGCCGCGAAATACCGTCTCCAAAAACCGTTGGACATCCAGGCTACCAACAGTTAGCATTCACGCCACGATGTTAGCGCATATCATTTGGCGGCCAAAACGCTTGCGGCAGCCGGGACTGCATCAGACCAAACAAAAAAACGGAGATGGCTATGCAACATGAAGTTACCGTGCGCCCGAAAAAAATGCCGGCGTTGATGGCGCTTTGCATGCTGGCGATGGCGCTGCCGGCGGTCGCGCAGACCGCGCCCGCCCTGCCCGCCGCGGCCGGTTCCAACCCCATCATTCGCGACAAATTCACGGCCGATCCCGCCCCGCTGGTGGTCGGCGATACCTTGTACTTGTACGTCGGCCATGACGAGGCGCAGCGCGACGAGATGTTCACCATGCGCGAATGGCTGGTCTATTCGACCACCGACATGAAGACGTGGACCGATCACGGCCCGATCATGAAATTCAGCGATTTCAAATGGGCCAAGAAGGATGCCTGGGCGTCGCAGGCGAT
>JBDSKP010000313.1:0-4613 GCA_039916925.1 Duganella sp. | reverse complement strand
GCCAGCCACGGATCGATCGAGAACAGGATCACGCCGGTCATGATGATCATCAGGCAGTCGGACGCAAAGTCGAGCAGGTGCAGCGACAGGAACACGCAAATCCGGTCGCTCTCGCTGCCGATACGCGACATCAGATCGCCGGTGCGCTTGCCGCCGAAGTATTCCAGCGACAGGCGCAGCAAATGGTCGTAGGTTTCGGTGCGCAGGTCGGCGCCGATGCGCTCCGACACCAGCGCCAGCACGTAGGTCTTGGCCCAGCCGAGTATCCACGCCGCCACCGCCGAGGCGACCAGGCCGGACATGTACAGCGCCACCAGCGAGCTGTCGACCGGTTTGCCGCTCTGATACGGGATCAGCACCTTGTCCATCAGCGGGATGGTCAGGTAGGGCGGAATCATATGTGCGCCGGTGCTGAGCAACATGAGCGAGAATCCCAGCGCGAGCTGGAATTTGTACGGCCTGGCGAAGCGCCACAGCCGGAACAGCGTCCATGTCGACGGCGGCGTGTAAATCACCTTGGTGCAGACCGGGCATTCCTCCTGGTCCGGCTCCAGCGGCGCCTTGCAGCTCGGGCAGATGCTTTTTTCTTCGACGACGACCGGCACGCCGGTGGCGTGGCTGTCGAGGTGGGCGGCGAATTGTTCGACCAGCCGGATCGCGTTGAGGTTCTGGCCCAAGGTGAAGCGCCAGGCGGCCAGGCGGCCGCCCCGGCCGATCAGCTCGAGGTGGCCGACGCCGGCGTGGTCGTGGTGCCGCAGTCTCAGGTCCTCGGCGAAGGGCCACGATTGCCACTGATCGCGCCCCGGCGCGCGCGCCAGCAGGCGCGTGGCCGTGATGACGATGACGCCCTTGGCGAAGCGAAGTTGCTGATCCAGGTCAACCTCCAGGGCACTTACGACGTTTTCCCCTTGGGAAAGCTGTGCCTGTATCTCGGCATGCCAGCGTTCAGGAAGCTCGCCCAGGCTGGAGATGTTGGAAAGTTGTTGGGTTGTCATCGTGCGGCATACTCCGGGTCGAAAATGGTGGAACTAGCATCGGCACTCTACAACAATCGCTTTGCCAATAAGGCATTGCGGCTGGTATAAGTAATTATTTACGGTATTCTGTCAGTTGTTAAACATTTGACGTTAATCAACATAAACCGCAAAAAACGACCGGGCTTTTGTACTGGCGGCAAGTATAACGCACAGACATCAGGGCCGGTGGCGCGGGATGAACTTGGTCAGAGCTACGGGGTGGGCCAAACAGGATTTGGCGGCAAGCGGTGGTACAGGTTTAAAATACGGCGCAGGCTGGCCACGGCTGATAACAAAGACACAAGAATAGAAACATGACCAAGAAGAAAGACATAGAAATTCTCCGCGTAACCCATTTGCGCGGCCCCAACATCTGGACCTATCGCCCCGTGATCGAGGCGTGGCTGGATATTGGCGAGTTGGAAAAATACCCGTCGAATCTGTTGCCTGGCTTGTATGAGCGCCTGACGGCCATCCTGCCCGGACTGATCGTCCATCGCTGTGGCGTGGGCGAGGTCGGCGGCTTCCTCGAGCGCCTGCGCGACGGCACCTACGCCGGCCACATCCTCGAGCACGTGGTGCTGGAGCTGCAGAACCTGGCCGGCATGAAGACCGGCTTCGGCAAGACGCGCGAGATCGGCGAGAACACCGGCTTGTACAAGATGGCCTTCCGCACCCGCCAGGAGCAGGTCGGCCGCGCCGCGCTGGAGGCGGGCCGCGACCTGCTGATGGCGATGATCGAGGACCGTCCGTACGACCTGGCCGCCAAGGTGGCCGAGCTGACCGACATGGTCGAGTCGCTGTGCCTGGGGCCGAGCACCGCCAACATCGTCGATGCCGCCACCGACCGCAAGATCCCGTCGATCCGCCTGACCGACGGCAATCTGGTGCAGCTCGGCCACGGCGCCGCCCAGCGCCGCATCTGGACCGCCGAAACCGAACAGACCAGCGCCATCGCCGAGGGCATCGCCAGCGACAAGGACCTGACCAAAAGCCTGCTGGCCTCGTGCGGCGTGCCGGTGCCGCAGGGTGAACTGGTCACCAGCGCCGAAGCGGCGTGGGAGGCGGCCCAGGACATCGGCGTGCCGGTGGTGCTCAAGCCGTACGACGGCAACCATGGCCGCGGCGTCTCGCTCAACCTGATGACGCAGGCCGACGTGACGGCCGCCTACGAGCTGGCGGCGCGCAAGGGCGGCAGCAAGAGCGTCATCGTCGAGCGCTTCATCCCCGGCGACGAACACCGGCTGCTGGTGGTCGGCAAGCGCCTGATCGCCGCCGCCGCCGGCGAGTCGCTGTGGGTCACCGGCGACGGCAAATCGACCGTTCGTCAATTGTGCGACACGCAGATCAACACCGACCCGCGCCGCGGCGAGACCGAGGACGCGCCGCTGGGCGTGGTCAAGCCGCATGAATCGGCCGAGATCATCCTGGAACTGGCGCGCCAGGGCATGAACGCGCAATCGGTGCCGCTGGACGGCCAGAAGGTGCTGATCCAGCCGAACGGCAACGTCGACACCGACGTCACCGACAAGGTGCATCCGCAGGTGGCCGCGATGGCGACGCTGGCGGCGCGCGTGGTCGGCCTCGATATCGCCGGCATCGACCTGGTGGCGAGCGATATTTCGCGTCCGCTGCACGAGCAGGGCGGCGCCATCATCGAAGTCAACGCCAGCCCCGGCCTGCTGGCGCACCTGAAGCCGGCCAACGGCGAGCCGCGCAACGTCGGCGAGGCGATCGTCGACCACCTGTTCGCGCAGGACGAGAGCGGGCGCATGCCGATCGTCGGCATCACCGGCAAGCACGGCACGACGATGGCCTCGCGCCTGATCGCCTGGCTGCTGCAAATCAGCGGCAAGAAGGTCGGCCTGACCTGCGCCGACGGCCTGTTCGTCAACGGCCGCCTGCTACCGCGCGACGGCTTCGGCGACTGGGAAACCGGCGAGCGCCTGCTGCTCAACAAAAACGTCGAGGCGGCGGTGTTCGAATCGAACGCGCGCATGATCCTGACCGAGGGCCTGGCCTACGACAAGTGCGCGGTCGGCGTGGTCACCGACGTCAGCGACTTCGAGGAGCTCGGCGAGTTCCACATCGCCAGCGCCGACAAGCTGTATGGCGTGCTGCGCACCCAGGTCGATGTGATCCTGCCGAGCGGCGTGGCGGTACTCAACGCGGCCGACGAACAGGTGGTCGACATGGCCCGCCTGTGCGACGGCGAGGTGATTTTCTACGGCGTCGACGAGCATTTGCCGGCCATCGTCGCGCATCGCCAGGACAGCGAGCGCGTGGTGTTCCAGCGCAAGGGCGGCGACATGAGTTGCATCGTCATGGCCAAGGGCCAGGACGAGGTGGCGAGCCTGCCGCTGTCGCCGCTGGTGCCGCCGGAGGCCGTGCTGGCGGCGATCGCCGCCGGCTGGGCGCTGGGACTGACGCCGGAGCTGATCGGCGCCGGCCTGCGCACCTTCGATGCGAATCCTAAGCGGACTCATCACTGACACCTCACTGAAAGAACACGAAGATTTATGGAAGTTAAACGCACCCGCGCCCTCCGCGGCCCCAATCTCTGGAGCCACCACACGGCGGTCGAAGTCATCGTCTCCTGTCCGCCCGAAGAGCAGTCGATCGCGCTGCTGCCGGGCTTCGAGCAGCGCCTGCACGCGCGTTTCCCGGCCATCGGCGCGCTGCGCACGACCGGCCGCGCCGAAGACGTGCCGCTGGCCCGCGTGCTGGAAGTGGCGACCCTGAGCCTGCAGGCCCAAGCCGGTTGCCCGGTCACCTTCAGCCGCACCAGCGCCACGCTGGAAGACGGCATCTACCAGACCGTGGTCGAGTACAGCGAGGAGGCGGTCGGCCGCCTGGCCGTGACCCTGGCCGAAAACCTGATCAACTCGGCGCTGGCCGACACCCCGTTCGACCTGACCGCCGCGCTGACCGAACTGCGCGACCTCGACGAGGACGTGCGCCTCGGCCCGAGCACCGGCGCCATCGTCAGCGCCGCCGTCGCGCGCGACATCCCGATCCGCCGCCTCACCGAGGGCAGCATGGTGATGTTCGGCTGGGGCTCGAAGCAGCGCCGCATCCAGGCCGCCGAGATGGACAGCACCAGCGCCATCGGCGAAGCGATCGCGCAGGACAAGGAACTGACCAAAAAGCTGTTGCACGCGGCCGGCGTGCCGGTGCCGATCGGACGCTCGGTCGAGGACGTGGACGACGCCTGGGCCGCCGCGCAGGAGATCGGCCTGCCGGTGGTGGTCAAGCCGAAGGACGGCAACCAGGGCAAGGGCGTCACCGTCAACGTGATGACCCGGGAACAGCTGGCGCAGGCGTTCAACACCGCGCGCGAATTCCGCGACGACATCATGGTCGAGCGCTATCTGCCGGGCCACGATTTCCGCCTGCTCGTCATCGGCAACAAGCTGATCGCCGCCGCGCGCCGCGATCCGCCGCAGGTGGTCGGCGACGGCACCCACACCGTGCGTGAGCTGGTCAACATCGTCAACGCCGATCCGCGTCGCGGCAGCGGCCATTCGACTTCGCTGACCAAGATCCGCTTCGACGACATCGCCCTGGCGCGCCTGGCGCTGCAGGACCTGGACGCCG
>JBDSKP010000312.1:0-4697 GCA_039916925.1 Duganella sp. | reverse complement strand
CGGATTACGCTGCGCTAATCCGCCCTACGTGGTTCGATGGCCGCTTAACTTAGCGGCGTTAGGACCTGACCCCGGCATTACTTCAGGTCGGCCGCGTACGGCAGCACGCGCGACGCCATGCGCGTGTCGGTCTTGAGCAAGCCGACCTCGTCGGACAGGATGTGCACCGCTTCGTTCAGCAGCACGTCCTTGGCCGCCTTGGCCGCCTTTTCCGCTTCCAGCTCGGCCGCCAGCGTGCGCTCGGCGCCCTGCAGGCCGTCGTCGCTGCGCAGCGCGCCCTTGACCGCCGCCACCTTCGGCACCGTCGCGCCCTTGCCGCTGGCCGGCTTGGCCGAGATCGCCTTGTTCAGCGCGTCCCTCGGGTCCGGCACCAGGATCGGGTCGTCCGCGCCCGGCGTGTTGGCCAGCAGACGCGCCTCGCGCAGCTTGGCGCGCGCTTCCTGCTGCTCGCACTCCTTGCGGCGCGCCGTTTCGTTCAGCGAGATCGAGTTCTCCTTGCGCTGCTTCTTGACCAGCGCGATGTCCTCGGCCAGGTACTGGAAGTCCTTGTCCTTGGCCACGCGCGCGTCATGCTTTTTGTCGAGCATCGGCACGATTTCCTTGAGCTCGCCGGCCGGGATGTAGATCGCCGGCTTGATCGAGGTCCACGGCAAGGCGTTGTCGTAGCTCGATTCGCCGAAGCTGTCCGAATCGGACATCGTCGGCAGCTTGATATCCGGCGTGACGCCGCGCAGCTGCGTGGTGCCGCCGTTGATGCGGAAGAACTGCGCCACCGTGAACTTCAACTCGCCGTATTTGACCTTCTCGCTCTGCGAGAAGCGGTCCAGGCCGAACAGCGTCTGCACCGTGCCCTTGCCGAAGCTGGGCTCGCCGATGATGATGCCGCGGCCGTAGTCCTGGATCGCCGCCGCGAAAATCTCCGACGCCGACGCCGAGCCACGGTTGATCAGCACGCCCATCGGGCCGTCCCACGCCATGCCGGCGTTGGTGTCGCTTTCCACTTCGATCTTGTTGTCGGCGCTGCGCTGCTGCACCACCGGCCCCTTGTCGATGAACAGGCCGGTCAGTTCGACCGCCTCGTTGAGCGAGCCGCCGCCGTTGTTGCGCAGGTCGATCAGCACGTTGTCGACCTTTTCCTTCTTCAGCTCGCCCAGCAGGCGGGCCACGTCGCGCGTGGCGCTCTTGAAGTCCTTCTCGTTCTTGCGGCGCGCCTCGAAGTCCTGGTAGAACGTCGGCAGCGAGATCACGCCGACGCGGCGCTTGGCGTTGCCGTCCTTGACCTCATAGATGGTCTTCTTGGCCGACTGCTCTTCCATGCTGATCTTCTGGCGCACCAGCGACACGAACGCGTGCTTGCCGTCCGGGCCGGCGTCGGCCGGGATGATCTCCAGCTTGACGGTCGAGTCCTTCGGACCGCGGATCAGCGCGACGACGTCGTCCAGGCGCCAGCCGAGCACCTCAGTCAGCGGACCCTTGTCGTCCTTGCCGACGGCGACGATCTTGTCGCCCACCTTGATCTTGCCCGACAGGCCGGCCGGGCTGCCCGGCACCACCTCGCGCACGACCGTGTAGTCGTCGCGGCTTTGCAGCACGCAGCCGATGCCCTCGAGCGACAGGCGCATGGCGATGTCGAAGTTCTCGGCCGCGCGCGGGCCCAGGTAGTTGGTGTGCGGTTCGATCGACATCGCGTAGGCGTTCATGAAGATCTGGAACACGTCCTCGTTGGTCGGTTTGCGCGACGGGATCAGGTAGTTCTCATAACGCTTGTCGAGCGTCTCGCGGATGCTCTTGTCGTCCTTGCCGGCCAGCTTGAGGCGCAGCCATTCGTTCTTGACGCGCTTGCGCCACAGGTCCTTGACCTCGGCGTCGCTCTTGGTCCACTCGGCCTTTTCGCGGTCGTACTGGTAGCTCTCGTCGGAGTTGAACTCGAACTTGCTGGTCTTGACCAGCTCGCGCGCGTAGGCGATGCGCTCGGTCAGGCGCTGCTGGTACAGGTTGAAGATGGCGAACGGCACGCTGAGGTTTTCGCCGTTGATGGCGTCGTCGAGGCGGGTGCGCACGATCGCGTACTGGTCGATGTCGGCCTGCGTGAAGAACAGTTTTTCCGAGTCGAGCGACTTGAAGTAGCGGTCGAAGATCTTCTCGGACATGGCGTCGTCGAGCGGCGCCGCCTTGTAATGTAACTTGCCCAGCACGCGGGAGGCCCAGACGGCAGCCTGGGCCTGGCCCAGCTGGGGCTTGAGTGGGGTATCTGCCGCTTTTTCCGGCGCGGCTGCGCCGGCCTGGACTGACAGGGCCGCTAACATGGCCACCAACAGCATTTGCTTCTTCATCGGCTTTACTCCGGAACGTAATAATCCATTTATCGGTGACGCAATTCGGTGATGCGGTCGCGCGGGCGCTCAAAACGCACGATTTTATTCTACAGGATAGCAGCCGCGGCGCGGCATCGTGAAGGGCGAGTTTCCCCGCCCAAGCTTAAGAGTAGCTGAAAATCGATTTCTGTTCGGCAATAACGCCACGTTCCGCCGTGGCGTACATTGCAAATATTCTATTTAAGTCATTGTTTTGCAAAAGGAAAAGTCTGGTGGATCATCAAATTTATATTGCTTCGCAGCAAAATTATGCTATCATTCTGTCCAGTACAGTTCGTTTATCGGCGCGCCATGCCTTCCCGGCGCCGCCCGCACGCCTCCGACCCGCGAGGCGCTTTAGTTCGACGCCGTCTCACGCAGTCGCTCCGTCCGGAGCATGCCCCTTCCCGGGCGCATACAACACAGCACCACTTTTCTCAGAAGAGATCGATGAGCACATTTACTATGAATACCCGCAACTGGGGTGTGGGCACCAAGATTACCGTTTTCACGTTCGCGCTGATCAGCGTGATCCTGGCGGTCCTGATGAGTCTGATTAACATGAGCACCTCGGCCATGCTCAAGGAGCGCGCCAAGTCGAACGTGGCCAACTCCCTCAACGGCATCAGCAACACCGTCGAGGTATTCAACAACGCGATGACCAACGAGGCGTCCAGTTTCGCCCGCCTGTTCGCCGCCGGTTTCGGCGACGGCAAGTTCTCGCTCGATCCGTCCGCCAAGATCGACATCGGCGGCAAGGCCACGCCGTCCCTGCTGCACGACGGCAAGCTGCTGAATATGGACTTCAGCATCCCCGACAAGTTCACCCACGACACCGGCGTCATCGCCACCATCTTCGCCGCCGACGGCGAGGAATTCGTGCGCGTGAGCACCTCGCTGAAAAAGGAAAACGGCGATCGCGCGGTCGGCACCCAGCTCGACCACGCCCACCTGAGCTACGCCCCACTGCGCGCCGGCAACAGCTACATCGGCCTGGCCACCTTGTTCGGCAAGCAGTACATCACCCAGTACGACCCGATCAAGGACGCCGGCGGCAAGGTCATCGGCGTGCTGTTCATCGGCCTCGACATCTCCAAGAACATGACCATGCTCAAGGAAAAGATCAAGGCCATCACCATCGGCGACACCGGCTATGTCTACGTGCTGAACGCGGCGCCGGGCAAGGCCCAGGGCACGATGCTGATCCACCGCTCGCGCGAGGGCGAGAACCTGTTCGAGCGCAAGAGCGCCGACGGCCGCCTGTTCATCCAGGAGATGCTGACGGCCAAGCAAGGCAGCATGACGTACGACTGGCCCGACGCCGACGGCAAGGAGGCGCGCGAAAAAATGGTCGAGTTCAAGACGTTCAAGGATTGGAACTGGCTCATCGTCGGCGGCACCTACACCGAGGAGATCACCCGCGAGGCGGCGACCTTGCGCAACCGCTACGCCGCGCTCGGCCTGGCCGCGCTGCTGGTGTTCGCCGGCGTGCTGTTCCTGCTGGTGCGCTCGGTGGTGTCGCGTCCGCTGGCGCGCGCCGAAGAGGCCGCCACGCGCATCGCCCAGGGCGACCTCGACGTGCACCTGGAGATCGACAACAAGGACGAGATCGGCCTGGTGCTGCGCGCGCTCAACGGCATCAGCAGCAACCTGTCGAACGTGGTGGGCCAGGTGCGCACCGGCGCCGAGCAGATCACCTCCGCCTCGAGCGAGATCGCCAGCGGCAACCTGGATCTGTCGTCGCGCACAGAGGAACAGGCGTCGAGCCTGGAGGAGACGGCCGCGTCGATGGAGCAGCTCAGCAGCGCCGTCAAGCAGAACGCCGACAACGCCGCCCAGGCCAACCAGATGGCGCTGGCCGCGTCGGGCATCGCCGCCAAGGGTGGCGAGGTGGTCGCGCAGGTGGTCGACACGATGGGCTCGATCAACCAGTCGTCGCGCAAGATCGTCGACATCATCTCGGTGATCGACAGCATCGCCTTCCAGACCAACATCCTGGCGCTGAACGCGGCCGTCGAAGCGGCACGCGCCGGCGAACAGGGCCGCGGCTTCGCGGTCGTGGCGTCGGAAGTGCGCAGCCTGGCGCAGCGTTCGGCCACGGCCGCCAAGGAAATCAAGGCGTTGATCGACGACTCGCTCGACAAGGTCGGCGCCGGCAGCACGCTGGTTACGCAAGCGGGCACGACGATGAGCGACGTCGTCGACAGCATCCAGCGCGTCACCGACATCATGGGCGAGATCACCTCGGCCAGCCATGAGCAGAGCGCCGGCATCGAGCAGGTCAACCAGGCGATCATCCAGATGGACCAGGTCACGCAGCAGAACGCCGCACTGGTTGAGCAA
>JBDSKP010000311.1:0-2119 GCA_039916925.1 Duganella sp. | reverse complement strand
GGGGATTGCCGAACAAGTCGTATTCGCCGGTGAACGACTTCAGTGTGTGGGCGTCGCTTAGCTTGTCGAGGTTGAGGATCGCCGATTTTTCGCGTCCGCGAAACGACGCGATGGCGATATCGTGGCGCGCGAAGCCGGCGCCCAGGCACAGGGTGACGGCCTTGCGGGTTTGCGCCAGCATCGCCTCGGTGTCGCCCTCCGGGTACGTCAGCTCCTCGATGTCGGCGCCCTTGAACGGACTGCCCGCCTCCACCGGCGAACGGGTCGCGCCGATCGAAGCCAGCATGTCGACGATCTGGCGCGGACTGCGGTAGTTGGTGTCCGAATGCAGCTTGACCCAGCCCGGCAGCGGCACCATCCCGCGGCCGTACAGATTCTGGTTCGGGTCCTCGAGCCAGATCGCGCGGCCGTCGTCCTTGAGCATGCGCAGCAGGATATCGCGCCACGCCGGTGAAAAATCCTGGCCCTCGTCGACGATCAGCACATCGTAGCGCCACTCGGCGGGCAGCGGAGAGGCGGTCATTTGCGCCTCGATCTGTTCCCACACGCCGGGCGCGCCGTATTCGGGCACCTGATCGCGGGCGCGCATGAAGGCGTCGCTCAGCATGTGGAAGCTCGCCACCCGTCCGCCGGGCGGCACCAGGCGCTCGATATGATCGGCCAGCGGCCGGTTGTAGCACACGTACAGCGGCGACAGGCCGGCCTCGATGGCGGCGGCGTATTCGGCCAGCGCCAGCTGGGTCTTGCCGCTGCCGGCGGTGCCCACCACGCGCAGGCGGAACGGCGCGAACTCCAGCCGCCGCGCCCATGTCGCCAGGCCGCCGGACAGCCGCGCGACCATCTGGGCGGCGTTGCCGATCATCGAACTGGGATCGGGCCGCAAGCTCAGCATGTTGCCGAGGAAGCGCGTGACCTTGTCGAACTGCTCGCCCGGTTTGGGATCGGTGACGGGCAGGATTTCGCGGATGACGGCGGCCAGGCGGTCCTTGTTGGTGGCGTCGATGATGTGGTGCGGATCGATGCCGGCCAAATGCGGGTTGCGCACGACGTAGTCCGGGCAATACAGCAGGTAATCGATGGGCAGCTCGCCGCCGAAGCGTTCGCGCAGGCCCTTGATCGAACGCATGATGTGGTTCTCCACCTTGCGCGGCTTGCCCTCGTAGTTGCGGACCAGGCCCTCCGCGGTCTCGTTCAGGAAGCCGGACTTCTGCTCGATCAGCAGCACCCGGCCGCTGGGCGCGACGACGATGAAATCGATCTCGCCGAAGGCCGAAAAGCCGTTCTCGACGTTGGTCCAATGGACGCCGTGAAAGACACGATAGGGAGTGCTGGCGAGGGTCGACTCGAGATAAGCCAGCGTCTCGATCTCGCGGGCGGCGGTACCGGTGACGGCCATCTCTCGCCAGCCGGTAGGGTGAAGATGGGCCATGAGGTGGAACCTGGACTTAGTTTAAAAAAACATTGTAAGACAGATCCGGGGTCAGGTCCGCCGATTCCACACAAGCTGAGCGCTACCGGCCGCTACGGCAGGGCTCGTGTTGGAATGTTAGACTTGACCCCCGACTCGCCACAAGCTCACCATGGATACTGAAAAACTCGCGCTGCTGTTGACGCGCGAAATGCCTTACGGTAAATACAAGGGCCGCAAAATCGCCGACCTGCCCGGCCATTACCTCGGTTGGTTCGCGCGCGAGGGCTTCCCTTCCGGCGAATTGGGCGCGCTGATCGCGTTGATGTACGAACTCGACCACAACGACTTGCGCGCCCTGCTCGATCCGCTACGCCGCCACGACGGCAAGCCCGGACGCTGACGCGACAGGTGACGTCGGAATATTTCGATTCCGTGTATAAAGTCACTTATCGCTAACAGAGGAGAACGCCATGGCGCCCCACCCATATCGCTGCACTTGTTTCATCATCTCATCGAAAATGCTGCGACTGCTGGCCGACGAAGCAAGCAATGAGCACGAACGCCGCATCCTGTTGGACCAGGCCGAGCTGTCGGCCCATCTGCGCGGCCAGCGTTCGGTGGCGCAGCCGACGACGACGTTCGGCATCACCACCACCGGCGAGAAACGCCGCACCGTCTACGACGCGAAAAACAAGTCCACGTTGCCGG
>JBDSKP010000310.1:0-4321 GCA_039916925.1 Duganella sp. | reverse complement strand
GAAACAGCCGCGCCCCCACCACGCCGGCGATCATCACCACCACCATGAAATCGCTGACCACGGTTTGCGGCGGCACCTGCGCGCCCGCCACCAGCGCCGCGCGGATTTTGCCGGCGGCGTACAGGCGACTCAACTCGGCGCGAAAGCACGCCGCCGCCGCCAGCGCGCCGAGCGCGACGAACAAGCCGAAGGTCGCCAGCGGCAACGGCACGTCGTAGCCGGTCCAGGCCTTCACCACGTCGCTTAAAAATGGGTATGACATTGCAGTCCTTCAAGTACCTGACGAAATCGCATTCATTAACAATTGCTCAATCACTCTAGCATAAGTCTATGCCCACCAGAAATGTTACAAACAGTCACCATGTCTTACAGGTGCTCCGGTTAAATTCATGTAAAGTTCGACTTGTCGCAAATTCAACTTTGGAGTCCGCAATGACCGTCATGAAAAACCTCGCCGCAGCCGCCGCTGTTTCCTTCGCGCTGGCCGCGCACGCCGCGCCGGCCGACGCGCTGCCGACCACCGGCACGCTGGTGGTGGTGCCCGCGTTCGGCGAAGTCAAGCACGTCAACGACCAGGTCGTCGCCACGCTGGCGATCGAAGAGCAGGACAAGGACAAGGCCGCCGCCGCCTCGCGCGTCAACCAGAAGATGAAGCAGGGCATCGACATCGTCCGGGCGGCCGATCCGCAGGCCAAGCTCAAGACCCAGGGTTACTACACCTATCCCATCTATCCGGAAGACCGTCCGCTGCCGAACGGCCAGATGCCCAAGCAGCGCGTGCCGACCGCGTGGCGGGTTGGCCAGTATCTGGAGGTGACCACCACCAGCCTGGACAAGTTGCCGAAGACCGTGGCCGCCGCGCAGAAGGTGTTGACGCTGAACGGCCTGCAATTCGGCCTGACGCCGGAAACCACCAAAAAGCTCGACGACGAGCGTATCGCCGCCACCTATAAAAACCTGAACGAGCGCATCAACTCGATCGCCAACGCCATGGGCCGCAAGGTCGGTGACGCCGTGCTCGACACGGTCGACTTCGAAGGCTCGGGCAACTACGCGCAGGAGCGCGCCCAGGTCGCCTCGGCGCCGATGATGATGCGCGCCAAGATGGCCGACAGCGCCGAGGTCGCCGAGCCGAGTTTCGAGCCGGGCGAGACCACGCTGCAGATGCAACTGGTCGGCAAGGTGCGCTTCAAGTAAATCGGCCGGGGGCGGGTGTTTCAGGTAAAGTCGAGCTTGCTTTTCCATTAACTTCGGAGATCGATCGATGACATACCTGAAACACCTCGCCGCCGCCGTGGCCACCGCCTTCACGCTGGCCGCGCACGCCGCGCCGGACGCCCTGCCGACCACCGGAACCCTGGTGGTGGTGCCGGCCTCCGGCGAGGTCACGCACGCCAACGATCAGGCGGTGGTCACCTTCAGCATCGAGGAAATTGACAAGGACAAGGCGGTCGCCGCCTCGAAGGTCAATCAGAAGATGAAGCAGGGCACCGAGATCGTCAAGCGGGAGGACCCGCAGGCCAAGCTCAAGACCCACGGCTACTACACTTATCCGGTCTATCCGGAGCAGGCGCCGGTCGCGCCCGGACAGCCGGTCCGGCCGTCCAAGCCGCGCGTGCCCGCCGCCTGGCGCGTGGGCCAGTCCCTGCAGGTGACGACGACCACGCTGGCGAGCTTGCCGAAGACGGTGGCCGCCGCGCAAAGCGTCCTCGGGCTCAATGGTCTGCGTTTCGCTCTGGCGCCGGAAACCGTGCGCAAACTCGACGAACAACGCATCGCCGCCACCTATGCCAACCTGACCGAGCGGATCAATTCGATCGCCGCCGCGATGGGGCGCAGGGTCGGCGACGCCGTGCTCGCCGAAGTCGATTTCGAGGGTTCCGGCAATTACGCCCGCAACATTGTGGCCGCCTACGCGAGCCCGCCGTCGCCCAGCCCGGGCAGGAGCGAGGCGGCCGTGGCCGAACCCAGTTTCGAGCCCGGCGAAACCACCCTGCAGATGCGCCTGGTCGGCAAGGTGCGCTTCAAATAAGCAAACTTGTGCAGAATAGGGGGATGGGTGCCATCCCCTTTTTTATTGTCGGCTCCACTATAATGATGGCGCAGCAAGACCACATAATGAGAATGGAACCCTATGCCGAATTTTCCCCGCCGCCGCGCTAAAAACGCCGCCGCCCAAGCCAAACTGCCCAAGACGTCGCGTTTCAGCCGTTTTGCGCGCCGCGCCCGGGGCGAGGGCCTCGACAGGCCGCGTCACCGGGGGATCTATCTGCTGCCGAACGCCTTCACCACCGCCGCGCTGTTCTGCGGCTTCTACGCCATCGTCATGGCGATGAACCAGAAATTCGAACACTCGGCCTGGGCGATCTTCATCGCCATGGTGCTCGACGGCCTCGACGGCCGCGTGGCCCGCCTGACCAACACCCAGAGCGAATTCGGCGCCCAGTACGACAGCCTGTCGGACATGGTGTCCTTCGGCGCCGCGCCGGCGCTGGTGATCTACGAATGGTCGCTGCGCGGCCTGGGTAAATTGGGCTGGATCGCCGCCTTCGTGTACTGTGCCGGCGCGGCCCTGCGCCTGGCCCGTTTCAACACCAATATCGAGGTGGTCGACAAGCGCTTCTTCCAGGGCTTGCCGTCGCCGTCGGCCGCCGCGCTCGTGGCCGGCTTCATCCTGCTGATGGTCGACCAGGAAGTCTCCGGCCTGGAGCTGCGCTGGATCTCGTGGGGCATCGCCGTCTTCGCCGGCCTGTCGATGGTGACCAACGTACCGTTCTACAGCTTCAAGGACGTCAACTTCCGCAAGTCGGTGCCGTTCATCGCCGTGTTCCTGATCGCGCTGGTGTTCGCGCTGGTGTCGATCGATCCGCCGAAGGTGCTGTTCCCGATCTTTATCGCCTATGGTCTGTCGGGCTACGCGGTGCTGGTGTGGCGGCTTGCGAAGGGCAAGCCGGTCAGCCTGATCCAGACCGAGATCGACAGCGACGATCCCAGCGAACGTCTTTGAACCGGGAGGGCGCCAGTCCCTGGACATTTTCAAGCAACGCAGCAACCGCAACGGAGCTAATATGAACACCTCATCCAACCGCCTGATCATCTTCGACACCACCTTGCGCGACGGCGAACAATCGCCCGGCGCATCGATGACCAAGGACGAGAAAGTCCGCATCGCCAAGCAGCTCGAGCGCCTGCGCGTGGACGTGATCGAAGCCGGCTTCGCGGCGGCCTCGCAGGGCGATTTCGAATCGATCAAGGCGATCGCCTCGGTGGTGCGCGAATCGACCATCTGTTCGCTCTCGCGCGCCAACGACCGCGACATCGCCCGCGCGGCCGAGGCGCTGGCGCCGGCCGAGCGCAAACGCATCCACACCTTTATCGCCACCTCCAAACTGCACATGGAGATGAAGCTGCGCATGCTGCCCGAGCAGGTGCTGGAGCAGGCCCGCAACGCGGTGCGCTTCGCCCGCCAGCACACCGACGACATCGAATTCAGCCCGGAGGACGGCAGCCGCTCGGACGAGGATTTCCTGTGCCGCGTGCTCGAAGGCGTGATCGCGGAAGGCGCCACCACGATCAACTTCCCCGACACCGTCGGCTACGCGGTGCCGGAGATTTTCGGCGAAACCATTCGCCGCCTTCGCGAGCGCATCCCCACTTCCGATAAGGCCGTGTGGTCGGTCCACTGCCACAACGACCTGGGGCTGGCGGTAGCAAATTCGCTGGCCGGCGTGATGATCGGCGGCGCGCGCCAGATCGAGTGCACCATCAACGGCCTCGGAGAACGCGCCGGCAATACCGCGCTGGAGGAGGTGGTGATGGCGCTGCGCACGCGCGCCGGCTATTACAATCTGGAGGTCGGCATCGACACCACGCAGATCGTCGCGGCATCGAAGATGGTGTCGCAGATTACCGGCTTCGCGGTACAGCCCAACAAGGCTGTGGTGGGCGCCAACGCCTTCGCGCACGCGTCCGGCATTCACCAGGACGGCATGCTCAAGGCGCGCGAAACGTACGAGATCATGCGCGCCGAAGACGTCGGCTGGGCCGCGACCAAGATCGTGCTGGGCAAGCTGTCGGGCCGCAACGCGTTCAAGGCACGCCTGCAGGAACTGGGCATCGAGCTCGAATCCGAGGCCGAAGTGAACGCCGCATTTGCGCGCTTCAAGGAACTGGCCGATCGCAAGTCCGAGATCTTCGACGAAGACATCATGGCCCTGGTGTCGGACGAAGACCACGCGCATGGCAACGAGTTTTACCGCTTCGTCTCACTGGCGCAGCGCTCCGAAACCGGCGAGACCCCGACCGCAAAAGTCGTGTTCGC
>JBDSKP010000309.1:0-5721 GCA_039916925.1 Duganella sp. | reverse complement strand
CGCTGGCGCCCATCACGCGCACGCCGTCGAAGCCCAACTCCAGGTGGCCGGCGGTGTGCTCTTCAAACACCACCGTGCGTCCGCCCCGGCGCAGGAAGTCGACCACGCTGCCCACCGATTCGGCGATGCCATCGGTGTTGGGGCGCACGACCAGTGCTATGGTTTGAAAATCGGCGTGCGTGGCGGTCATATAAATCTCGGCAAAAGGTGGGGTCGACGACACGCAGCAGAGTAACCCATAACGCCGGCTTCTGCCATCACCCGTCGGCACACCACTTACTGTACGTTTAAACAGTATTTCGCGCAGTATAGTGCGCGGACCGCCAGACTGCAAGCACCGGCCCGCATTTGAGCCGCCGCCGTCTCAATGCAGGGTCATGATGCCGCTGGCCGCGCTCAGGGCGCTCGCCAGGAAGATGCAGACCATGAAGCACGTCATCAGCACCGCCCAGCGCCAGAAGGTGCCGAAGCGGCCGCGGTGGTAGACGCGCCGCATCGCCCACGGCAGATAGGCCAGCAGCCAGCACCACAGCAGGAAATCGACCACGCCGACGTTCACTAGCAGCATCACGCCAAAGACGAAATAGGCGAAGGCGTTGGTGTGCAACGCGAACAGCACGTGCTCCCCGAAGCGCCGCCCCGATCCCAGGTACAGGATCTTGAGGAACAGCGCGAACACCGGCATCAGGCAGAAAATCGCGTACGGCGCGTAGCGGTAAAAGGCGTCGGCGAATACTTTTTTCTGCCGCTCCTGCGGCAGCGCGTCGAACGCGTGCCATTGCCGGCTCAGGCGCGGCCAGCCGCTCAGCAGGCTGTCGAACTCCTCCGGGCCGAACTGGTTGTCGGATTTCCGTTCCTTGACCTTGACCTCGGGCACGCCGGCCTTGAGCTCCTGTTCCATGTCGGCGACCGCCGCCTCGGCCGCAGCCTTGCTTTTCTCGTGGTCGGCGTCAGCTGCGGTGGCCACCACCTCGGCGCCGACCGGCCGCGCCTTCTCGTCCAGTACCGGTTCGAAACCGCCGGTGAACTTCAGCAGCGCGAAAAACAGCAGACTCAAGGTCAGGTAGATCCGCAGCGGCTGCACGAAGCGCACGCGACGCCCGCGGATGTACTCGTTGGTCAGCGCGCCCGGACGGAACAGCAGACGCGACATCGTGCCCCACAGCTTGCCCTCGAGCGCGACGTAATGGCCGATGAACTCGTGCAGGAATTCGCGCGTGCTTGCAGCATGCAGGTGGGCCTCCTGGCCGCAATTGGCGCAAAAGGCGCCGGTGAGCACCGCGTCGCAATTGGCACAATGGCCGGCGGGCGCGTGGCTGTCCGGAACGGAATGTACGGCAGTGCTCATGCGATAAACCCTGGGTCGGAAAAAAGTAGACTAAATGATAAACGACTTCACGCCGATGTTGTCAAAATTCAATGTGGCGACTAACGTAAAACCAACTCGCTAATATCGTTGCAACAACGATTCGAAGGAGAACGCCATGAAGGACCAACAGATCAACACCGACGCCAAGGTCAAAAACGATGGCCGGGAACGCATGCCGCACGAGCGCGACGAGTCGCCCGACAGCCAAAACATCAAGCCGCGCAGCGTCATGAAACAGGCCGCCGCCGACGTCGACAGCGGCATGGTCGACACCGACGCACGCAACAAGCCGGGCGTGGAGAAGGTCAAGACCCCGGTGCCGCACGACGCCACCGCGCGGCCGCAACCGAACACCAAGCGCGACTGAGCCACCGGCCGGCCGCACACCGCAACCATTCACCGAGGCACCAGGACCATCATGAAAACCACCACCGCACGCGCAGCCCTCCTCGTACTCGGCGTTGTGCTGGCGCCGCAAGCGGCGCTGGCGCAGGCGGCGCCGGGGGCCTATCCGGTCGGCTTCGGCCCCAATCCGGTACTGCCCGAACCGGACCGCTCGCTGATCCCCACCGTCAACGTCGCCCCGGTCGACCGCTGGACCGCGCAAGAGACGCCGCTGCCGGCGGCCGGCTTCGCCGTCACCGCGTACGCGCGCGGCCTCGACCACCCGCGCTGGGTCTACCCGCTGCCCAACGGCGACGTGCTGGTGGCCGAGACCAACGCCCCGCCCAAACCCGACGACAGCAAGGGCATCAAGGGCGCCGTCATGAAACAGCAGATGAAGAAGGCCGGCGCCGTCACCGAGTCGGCCAACCGCGTCACCTTGCTGCGCGGGCTGGACGCCAAGGGCGTGGCGCAGACGCGCACCGTGTTCCTCAAGGGCTTGAATTCGCCGTTCGGCATGGTACTGGTGGGCAATAGCCTGTACGTGGCCAACAGCGACGCCATCGTGCGCTTCCCGTACAAGGAAGGCGAAACCAGCATCACCGCGCCCGGCGTCAAGGTCATGGACCTGCCGGCCGGCACCATCAACCACCATTGGACCAAGAACATCATCGCCAGCCCGGACGGCAAGTTCATCTACGCCACGGTGGGTTCGAACAGCAACGTCGCCGAGAACGGCATGGAGGCCGAGGAAGGCCGGGCGGCGATCTGGGAGCTGGACCTGGCCACCAACAAGGCGCGCCTGTTCGCCACCGGCCTGCGCAACCCCAACGGCATGGGCTGGGAGCCGCAGACCAAAACATTATGGACCGCAGTCAACGAGCGCGACGAGTTGGGCAACGATCTGGTGCCCGACTATATGACGTCGGTGAAGGAAGGCGGCTTCTACGGCTGGCCGTACAGCTACTTCGGCCAGCATGTCGACGTGCGCGTCAAGCCCCGGAAGCCTGAGCTGGTGGCCAAGGCCATCGTGCCCGACTACGCGCTGGGCGGCCACACGGCCTCGCTGGGGCTGGCGTTCTACGAGGCCAAGCTGTTCCCGCAAAGCTACCAGGGCGGCGTGTTCATCGGCCAGCACGGCTCGTGGAACCGCAAGCCGCACAGCGGTTACAAGGTGGTGTTCGTTCCGTTCAGCAACGGCAAGCCGTCGGGGCCGCCGCAGGACTTCCTGTCCGGGTTCCTCGACAAGGATGGCAAGGCGCGCGGCCGGCCGGTCGGCGTCGCGGTCGACAAGGCCGGCGCGCTGCTGGTGGCCGACGACGTGGGCAACATCATCTGGCGCGTGGCCCCGGCCGCCGCCAAGACCGCCGCGAGGTAGGCGCCGGACGCAGTGTGCGACAGCGAACGGACTGGGCCGCCCACTGCCGCCATGATGAGACTTCTATGTACAGACCCACCAAACGGAGATCACCATGAGCAACGAACGCGCAGGATCAGCAGTCTGGAGCGGCGCCCTGAAGGACGGCGCCGGCAAAATCTCCACCGAGAGCGGCGCCATGGACGGTGTGCAGTATGGTTTCCACACCCGCTTCGAGGACGGTCCCGGCACCAATCCGGAGGAACTGATCGGCGCGGCCCATGCCGGCTGCTTCACGATGGCGTTGTCGGGCATCCTGGCCGACGCCGGCATGACGGCCAAACACCTGGCGACCACCGCCACCGTCACCTTGGACAAGGTCGACGGCAGCTTTTCCATCACCAAGGTGCACCTGAACCTGGTGGCCACGATCCCCGGCGCCGACCAGAAGAAATTCGACGAGGCGGCCCTCAAGGCCAAGCTGAACTGTCCGGTGTCGAAACTGCTCAACGCCGAGATCACGCTCGACGCCCAGTTGCAGGGCTGATGCCGGGACCAGCGCGGATGCGGCAAAACGCATAGAATCCCGGGTTCTCTCATCACCAAGGAAAGACCACGATGCGTATTTTGCACACCATGCTGCGGGTCGGCGACCTGCAGCGCTCGATCGATTTTTACACCAAAGTGCTGGGCATGAAGCTGCTGCGCACCAGTGACAACCCGGAGTACAAGTACACTCTGGCGTTTCTGGGCTACGGTTCCAATCCCGACCATGCCGAGCTGGAGCTGACGTACAACTACGGCACCACCAGCTACGACATGGGCAACGCCTACGGCCACATCGCCATTTCCGCCGACGACATTTACGCGGCGGCGGCGGCGGTGCGCGCCAACGGCGGCACCGTCACGCGCGAGCCCGGCCCGGTCAAGGGCGGCTCGACGGTGATCGCCTTCGTCACCGACCCGGACGGCTACAAGATCGAATTGATCGAACGCAGTTTCGACGGCCAGGGCGCGGGGCTGTAAGACCGATCAGCGCGCCAGCAGCGCGTTGACCGGCGCCAGATCGTCTTCCTTCAGCGTGCCGGCGGCCGATTTCAGGCGCAGACCGTTCATGATGGTGTCGTAGCGCGCCTTCGACAGGTCCTTCTGCGTCGCGTACAGCTGGCGCTGCGCGTTGAGCACGTCGATGTTGATGCGCACACCGACCTGGTAACCCAGCTTGTTCGAGTCGAGCGACGATTTGCTCGATACTTCCGCCGCTTCCAGCGCCTTGACCTGGGCCAGGCCGCTGTTCATGCCGAGGAAGGCCTGGCGCGCGTTTTGCGACGCCAGCCGTTTGGTCGACTCCAGGTCGTTGCGGGCCTTGTCTTCCAGCGCGATGGTTTCGCGCACCTTGCTGGTGATGGCGAAGCCGCTGAAGATCGGCACGTTCCACGTCACGCCGATGGAATTGGTCTTCGTGGTGCCGTTCGCGGTCTGGCCGATGTGCTGCGTGGCCGCCGTCAGGTTCACGGTCGGCAGGTGGTTGGCGCGGTTGCGCGCGATCTCGCGCTTGGCGATCTCCAGCGACAACTGGGCCGAGATGACGGCGAAGTTCTGGCCTTCCGCCGAGCTGATCCACGGATCGACCGCGGCCGGCTCCGGCGCCGCGATCGTCACGCCGGGGCGCAGCGGCGACAGCTCTCCCGGCGCCTGGCCGATGATCACCTGCAGCGCCGTGCGCTTGTTGTCGAGGTCGTTTATGGCGGCGAATTCCTGCGCCACCACCAGATCGTAGGCGGCTTGCGCCTCGTGGGTGTCGGTGATGGTTTGGGTGCCGACCTCGAAGTTGCGCTTGGCCGAGGCCAGCTGCTCGGTGGTCGCCACTTTCTGCGCCTGGGTCGAGGTCAGGTTGTCCTGCGCCGTCAACACGTCGAAGTAGGCTTGCGCCACGCGCGTGATCAGGTCCTGGCGCGCCTGGGCGAAGGTCGCCTCGGCCTGCGCCTGCGCCAGCTTGCTCTGCTCGTAGGTCTGCCATAGGCCCCAGTTGAACAGCGGCTGCGTCAGCGCGACGGTGTAGGTATTGCTGTGAAAATCGCCGGGACGCTTGCCCGCCAGGACCGGCTGGCCAGCGCTGTCGGTGCCGATCTGCTGGCCGACGTTGAAGGGCGTGAAGTCGCCCGTGTTGCGGGTGTTGGAACCGCTGGCGCTGATGTTGGGCAACAAACCGGAGCGCCCCTGCGTGATCCGCTCCCGACCGGCTTCAACCGACGAGCGCGCGCTGGCATATGCGGCGTCGTTCGCGAGCGCTTGCTGGTAGACTTGAAGAAGATCGGCCGCCTGTGCGTTGAGCGTCAAAAAGGCGCTGGTGATCAGCACGGCGATAAGGGGTCTCTGCATTGCATTCTCCGTTGGAGTCGTAGGTTGATCAAATCAAAAACACCGCCGCCTTGGCGCCGCGCCGGTTCGTTCAGTCGGTTCCCTCAATACTTCGCCATCGCCGGGTCGACCTGCAGCGCCCACGCGTGGAT
The DNA here is from genome assembly GCA_039916925.1 of Duganella sp. Taxonomy (GTDB): domain Bacteria; phylum Pseudomonadota; class Gammaproteobacteria; order Burkholderiales; family Burkholderiaceae_D; genus Rugamonas. The sequence goes on along the minus strand of JBDSKP010000309.1, from coordinate 98 downwards.
GCCGCCGGTCAGGTTGACCGTCTTGCCGAAGCCGTTGCGCTCCAGGAAGGCGGCCACCTGCAGGCTGCGCGCGCCGTGGTGGCAGATGCAGACGATCT